>MFRQ01000091.1 GCA_001784615.1 Candidatus Melainabacteria bacterium RIFOXYA2_FULL_32_9 | reverse complement strand
GAGGCTCTAAACAATCTTTATCCGTTCAAACATTCCTTAACCACTCAAATATTTTACCTAATTAACTGGATTCATCATACAAGGCTCTAAGGAAGCAAGAAAAAGTTTTTACATAAAATTATAAATGTCATCCCGAATTTATTTCGGGATCTAACCACGTTTCAACTCTAAGTTATAACTGTATAGATGCCGGAACACGTCCGGCATGACATCAGTAAGTGTTTTTTCTTTCCTCCTTATACAGGCAATTTCTTGTATCATCCCAATAAATTAGTCAACTGTTTATTTTCTTTTATGAGAATTAATAATAATAATAATTTGTAGTAGATTTAGTTCAAATAGTAGGAACATCTTATATATGCGTATCAGAGCAATTGAAAATGAGCAGGAATTTTTAGAGATAAAAGAGGATTGGAATAGATTAGCGATTGGTTTATCTCCATTTAATGATTTTGACTGGATGTATAAATGGTGGCAGTACTTTAAAGGTAAAAATAATCTTAAAATACTTGTAGCTGAGAAAAATAGCAGGATAACAGGTATAGCTCCCATTTACATCAAAAATATACGAGTTTTAAAGGTGTTGCCTTTTAAGAAACTATGCTTTCTTGGCGAAAATTTATCTGATTATCTTGATTTTTTACTGGATAGTGAGTACAAGGAAGAAACATTTGAGCAGCTTATTAATTATATAATTAATAAGATTGATTATGACTTCTTAGAATTGGGACAACTTAATTCTAAATATCCAAATTTTACTTTATGGCAAAAATATACAGAAAATTTAAAATTGGAATTTGTTTCTAATCAGGAATGTCCAAGAATTCTTCTTACTAATTTTGCGTCCTATGATGATTTTTATAAAAAAATGAATAAAAATCTTAAAGGAAGTATTAAGTTCAGGCAAGGAAAAGTCCGAAAACACGGAATTAATCTTGAATACATATTTAAAAATGAAATAACAGAAAAAGATATTGAAGTTATATCGAAAATAAGTCTAAAAAGGCAGGTATTTCTCTATAAAAAGGGTGATAATAAAAGATTTTGTTATTTTGTAGATAAGACAAAAAAGAATTTTATAAGAGATTATTTCTGTTCAACTAATTCTGAGAATACGTTATTGGCTTATGCTGTATGTAATGGAGAAGTTGTGGCTTATGACCTAGCATTACTTAGCAAAGATAAAATGTTTCTTTGGAATGCAGCATTTGATCCTGATTATGATATGTATTCTCCGTTAAAGTTGCTAATAAATGAGTTATTAAAATATGCTTTTGAAAATAATTTTAAATATTTTGATTTCTTAAGGGGTAAAGATAGATATAAACTAGAATGGACTGATAATTTATCTTTAAATTATAAAATAACACGTAACAATTCAGCTATATCTCATATTAGCCATATCTATAACAATATTACTCCTAAATTCCTACTAGATTTGTTGAGAAAACCTAGCAAAGAGATTCTCCAGAATAATCTCAATGAATATGATTATATATAGCCAGAAAACAAGTCCCAAAAATACTGAGATGCAGGGACGACTAAGCTTCTGGATATTCGTCCTGGCTTTCTTCTTTATGATTGCCTTGATAGCTTAACACCAAAGCTTTAAGATCTTTAACTTCATCAGTTAATTTATTTAAAGCATCCACTACGGGATCAGGGATAATGTTATGTTGTAATGGGCTTATTTTTTCACCTTTTTGAATAACCACTTTTCCTGGTACTCCTACTACAGTCGAATCATCAGGAACATCTGATATAACTACAGAACCGGCACCAACTCTAACATTATTACCAAGGGTGATATTTCCTAATACTTTTGCACCTGAGCCAACTACCACATTATTTTTTAAAGTTGGGTGGCGCTTGCCATATTCTTTTCCTGTACCGCCAAGTGTAACACCTTGATAAATTAAAACGTCATCCCCAATTATCGTAGTTTCACCGATTACAACTCCAAGTCCATGATCTATAAAGAATCTCCTGCCTATCTGGGCACCGGGATGAATTTCTATTCCAGTAAGAAACCTAGATATATTGGACATTAATCTGGGAATTACAGGTAATTTCCATTTATATAATTTATGAGCTACCCTATGCATTAAAAGCGCATGAAATCCCGGATAACAGCATAAAACCTCAATTATATTTGTTGCTGCTGGGTCTTTCTCATATATGGTCTGAATATCTTCTTTTATTCTTTGTAAAAACATGCTATCTCCAATTTCGAGTTCCATGTTTATTTTAGCTGCTGATAATTTAATTGCTTGTATTAATAATAATTTATTAATTATTCTTCAAATAATGGTGTGCTCAAGTATCTTTCACCAGAGTCAGGTAATATGACTACTATTAACTTTCCTGCATTTTCATCTTTTTTAGCTTCCTGAAGTGCAGCGTATACAGCGGCACCTGAAGAGATGCCACAGAGTATTCCTTCTTTTTTTGCTAAATTTCTAGCTGTTTCCATCGCATCTTCATCATTGACCTGAATAATCTCATCTATAATTGAGCGATCAAGTATTTCAGGGATAAATCCTGCTCCAATTCCCTGAATTTTATGAGGTCCAGGCTTTCCATCTGATAAAACAGGACTTTTTGCAGGCTCTACTGCTACAACTTTAAATTCAGGCTTTCGATCCTTAATAACCTGACTAATTCCAGTTATTGTACCACCTGTTCCAACTCCTGCAACTAAAATATCAACTTTTCCATCGGTATCATGCCATATTTCTTCTGCTGTGGTTTTTCTATGGATTTCAGGATTTGCAGGATTGCCAAACTGATTCAGCATATATGAATTTTCTATTTCGCTAGCCAACTGACAGGCTTTTTCTATAGCGCCATTCATTCCAAGCTGTCCTGAAGTCAGAACTAATTCAGCCCCATAAGCTTTTAATAACTTTCTTCTCTCTATGCTCATAGTTTCAGGCATTGTAAGGATTAGCTTATACCCTTTAACTGCACTTGCAAGAGCTAACCCAATTCCAGTATTTCCACTTGTGGGCTCAATTAATGTAGTTTTACCAGGTTCAATCTTTCCTTCTCTCTCAGCTGCTTCTATCATAGCTAAACCAATACGGTCTTTAACTGAATTCGCAGGATTAAATGACTCCAGTTTTGCAGCTATTCTGGCTTTACAACCTTCCGTAATCTTATTTAGGTAGACTAAAGGAGTATTTCCGATTAATTCTGTAATGTTCAGGGCAATTTTCATAAAATAATTCCTATCTTGATTCTTTAAACAAGTAATAAAAAATGCGTAAGTATTTTTTATTACTTGTTTAATAGCTGGTTATAAGAAGCAGGCTATAAAAATCTTTAATGATTTTTCCGCTGTCCTTATATAGGATAAGAAAAAAAACCTTCTATTTCAATTGGATAATTTCATAAATAAAAGATAGCAGAATTTCTGCTATCTTTTATACTTGATTCTTTAAAGTTAAGAGACTTTTTTCTTGCAGAGGAACCAGTCAACACATTCTTCATATTGTTCCGGATTAACTTTATCTGCTTCTTCCTGTGTTTTTGGAGGTGGAACTATTACGTTCTCACCTGGTTTCCAGTTTGCAGGTGTTGCCACTTTTTCCTTTTCTACTAACTGTAGAGCATCAATCATTCTGATTATCTCGTTAATATTTCTTCCGACACTTGATGGATAAGATATACTAGCTTTTAAAATACCATCAGGATCAATAATAAAAACTGTTCTTACTGCATGAACTTCACTAATAGCCGGATGAATCATACCATATTTATGAGCTACATCCATTAAAAGATCAGCTATAATGGGAAATTTAATTTTTACTTCAAATTTTTCTTCAATGGTTTTCACCCAGGCTATGTGAGAATAAACACTATCAATACTAAGACCTAACAATTTAACATTTCTTTTTTCAAACTCGTCCTGTTTATCGGCAAAGGCTGCAAATTCAGTTGTACAAACAGGAGTAAAATCAGCAGGATGAGAAAATAATATAACCCAGTGGCCTTTATTATATTCTGAAAACTTAATTTTACCGTGAGTAGTATCTGCTTCAAAATCAGGAGCAGGTTCTCCCAAACGTGGACATAAGAACACTTCTATTGTTTCTTCATATTCATAGTTATCATAATTTTCTGCCATTTTGATATCCCCTTTAAACTATCTACACTTTTAACATAATGATATTAAAGGGATACCATTTTCATTGCCCGAATGTTTCAAATTTAAATACTCGAGTTAATAAAATTCAGAGGCATTATAAATTATTGATTATGATTGTTTAACTCTTTAATCTGGCCAACAAGATTCTCAATAAGTATTATTCCCTCAGCAGAGACAGTATTATTATTTGACTTTAAGCTTTTTTTGAAGCTTGTAAAGTCTCTATCCAGCCTTCTTTCTGATTTTAGAAGTTGAGAATCATTTATACAATTTATGTAATTATTGATGGAATTCTTAAAGCGGTTATAAGATTTCTTATTATACTTGATATTATGAGCTTTTATCTGACTTTCTATTTGTGTAACAGACGATAAAATCTCTTTTTGCGCATGAATTCTTCCATGATGTTCAGCCAAATCCCAGATATTTGCAGGAATATAATAACTGAAATATTCAGTTGTAATCAGTAATTTATCTTTAAACGTCATTGGAGCAGGAATATATTGAGACATTATTGTTGATTTTTTAAGGTTATACTCTAATTGTATATAACAGGAAACTCTTTCAGCTCCTAATTTATACAAAATTAATAGGAGTAAAATAAATAACACTGCACCTAAAATAAAAAATTCGTGAAATATCTGAGATTTTTTCATTAACTTGCTCCTAGTATAAATATATCAGATATTACTCAGATGTTTTATCATTTTTAATGAGCAATAAACTTGAATTTTTGGTAGAGGTATAAAAATAAGTGATATAGGACATATTCAGAAATCAAATTTTCCTAGTGTCATTGTGAGGATCGAAATGCAATGGAGTGACGAAGCAATCCAAAAAAAGATAGTAATAATATTATTTGGATTGGTGACACAGTCACCTTTTATAACTCATAAATCACTGTAATTAAGACTAAGATTGTAGAGTTTAATGGTGCAGCTTTGCTGCCTCGCAATGACAGTGCGACGATTAGCTGGATTATGACTCTGGAAAAATTTATCACTTTAATTTTTACCATTACCGAATTTTTAATTCAGTTATATAAACCATTTTACTGATTTAGCAATTCGGGTAATAAAAATCCTCCCAAGAGGGAGGATAAAAGAATTAGTAAAAGAGACTTGCCAGTTCTAGCTAATCAAGCCGTCAAGCGACCTTAATACTTCATAAGTTACTCCGGCTTCTGACATTTCTTCTGCTTTTAATCCAAAAAGTGTAATCAGCTTTCTGGCCGGTATACTGGAAGGGTCATCACATAATTCGTTACTAACAAAGGAAAGAGCTTCTTCTCGGGTCATCTTCAATTGATATTTCTCATTTTTTGCCCGAGCCCTTAATCTTTGCTTACATTTACCCAATCCAATCACCTTTTAGATTAAAATTTATCAGTAACTGAGAACCAGCGATTTCTAGTATGCACTATTAATTATTCCAAGGGCAATAATTAATTAGGATAAACTTAAAATTATTTAAGATTAATTCTAAATGGCACTAATATTAAGGTTTAAATATTTGATCAAAGAGTTTAAATATAAAGTTTCTTTAAAATCTTAAATAAAACAAATATAGTCAAACTACAGAAGAATATTGCCAAAAACGTAACTGACAAATATCCCAAATATAGCCCATATCAGCATTTTATGTTAAATTAATATAGATAGAAAAAATACCGGGTGTATAGGCTAAGGGATAGAATAATGGCAAAAGCAATCAACTGGCCAGAAGAATTTTATGATGAAGTGATAAACGAAGATCTGGATAGGCCTAAAATAGCTTTGAGATTAGGTACTCTTTATTATGACAATGGTTATTATGTTAATGGCGAAGCAGTCGATATCAGAGTAAATCATAAAATCGTCAGAAGAGCTAAGATTATAGACGAAATGAGAATAGCTAAAATCAAAGAATTATCTGATGATATTCTTTCAATGTATAAAAGCACGTTAAGAGAAAAATCTAAAGTTATAAGCTTTTTAGCAAGTAGCTATAATAAGACAGTAGATGAGGAAGCTGTAGTGACCATAGTTATTTACCAGAATATTCCTCTGGAAAGCAACGAAGAAATAGACGATCCACATGTTGATTAAATTTTGTAAAAAAAACTCTTCAAATAGGTAAACTTTAAAAATCACGGAAGTTTAATACATTGGTAAAACAAATATCAAAAAGAAGAAACATTAAAGAAATTTTTAAGAGCAGTAGAGGAAGCATTTTAGTATGAAGAACTTAAAGAACATCAAATTCGTGAATGGGTTAAAAAGTCTGGGAGTAAAGGTCAAATGGTTTTTATTTACAGAACTGCAGGATTTTAAATTAACATCAGATTATATTAATTATATCTGTCCTGATGCCAAGAAAAAACCGGAAAACCAGATTGAAGAATTAAGAAACCTTGTAAAACAGTCTCTTGTTAGAGAATTTTCTCCAAAGATTCAAGATATGAAGTCTTTTGATCTTATTGTTGATGGTGTAATGCATAAAATTCAAAAGAAATCACTTGAAAAAGAATTAAAAAATTAGTTTTAATTTAAACATAAAGAGCTCGATTTTAGGATCGGGCTCTTTTATTTAAGCTGATTTATTATAAAAACCCTTTGCTGATTCTAGCTGAAGTCTCTTAAATGCTTCTAGTACACTTTTATCCTTATCTTTAGTTTCAAACATAATATCAAAATCCAGATCCCTGAATCTGAAATAAAATTCTGTAAAATCGTCTATATTTATTGAATCAGCATGTACTCCTGGTCTTGCACCAGGCCTTTGACTGGAATAATGGATTTTAGGAATTCCTGTTTGCTCATTCCAGGTAGAAAAACACTTCTCCAATATTGTTCTGATATCATCGTCTTCAGGCTGATTAGTATTTTTTACCTGATGATGCAAAACATCGAATACTACAGGAATACCTGTCTGATCACTAATATTCAGTACATCCCATACATTATAGCTTTTATCATCATTTTCCAGACTTAATCTAACTCTGATATTTTCAGGAATATTCTTATAAACCTGAATAAATCTAGCCATAGCACTAGTTTTATCTCCATAAACTCCACCTACATGAATAATTAATCTGTTAGTAGAATCGACTCCAAGTGAATCAAGAAATTTGGCATGCCATTCAAGGTCTTTAATTGATAGTCTTACGATTTCAGGATTAGGAGAATTAATATTAACAAACTGTCCTGGATGCATGGAAACCCGAATACGGTATTTCTTAATTAATCTTCCTATTTCATCAAATTGTTTTTTATTCTCATCCCACCAGGGAACTGTATTCACAGGATGCGATGCAAAAGGGATAATAACAGAGCTTATTCTGTAAAGAAAAATATTATGCTGATAATTCCACTCAATGACTTCCTTCAATCCTGAAAGATTACTATAAATTAGCTCCCTTAACCTCTCAGGAGTACAATTAGCAAGTTTACAGCTTTTATTTGTAGTAGCTGATATTGAGGTATTTATGCAGGCATATCCTATTCGATGCTTCATAATCATCATTTTATCCATGTAATCATTAAACTAATTTTGTCTAATAATTGTTGCCGGTGGGTAAGTGGTTAGATAATTATATAAAACCAATTATTTAAATCAGATACCCACCCTACACTTTATTTAACTCACAATAAATTAAATACTTTAATTGTAATAAAGCATTATGAAATAAATTTAAATAATATGGCTTCTCTTTTAGGCTAATTTCAATAATTCTTCTATTTTATATTTCAGGATTAATGGATTATCAAGAAGCGAGCTTTTTTCTATATGATCTACTTTTAAACTATTAGCCATATTCCAGACATTATAAGCTCCTGAAATTATTAGAAATTTGGTATTTTCTGTCTCTTCCCTGTTAAGTAAATTCTTAACAAGCCAAACTCCGGCATAACTCTCATCGAATATTTTTTCCATTTCAAGATCGGTAATAACCAAATTATAGTCTTTTTCCTGAAGAACTTTATTAAATCCCTGCTTGCCACTTGTAGCAGTGTTTATTTCAAAAAAATCCTCACCAAATAATCGTCTGATCAAGCTTATATGATGTCTTAACCATTCCGAACTGTCATCTACAATTAATATTTTCTGTTTTTTATTCATATAATCACTACTTCTTTATCTGGAATCTCTAACTGTCATTGCGAGGGCTTTAGCCCGTGGCAATCTATCCGTTTTACATTTAAAAGCTAGTTCATAATTGGCAAGATCCTCACGTCGCTCCTCAGGATGACAATGCGTGTTACTGGAATGATTGATGACTTGGATGAGTGACTATGTCATTCAGGATGACAATTCGGGGAATTACAACATATTATTTGTCGATATATATACTAGATACAGGAATATTGTTACGTCACTGAACTTGTTAACTTCGCACAAATATCTATGTTGATAAATATGATTAGGAACATTATGCTCTGGCAAGATTTTCATCTAGATAATTATGAGCGTAAATGTTTTTATTTAGTAATATTCTTGCTGTCTTATAGATGATTTCCTCTTCAGGATTATCTTTATTATAAGAAAGATCTTCTAATTCGCCAAATTCCTGCATCATGCCGTATAAGCCAAGTAACAGATTATCTGAATCTTTTTCAGGAGTTTGGGTATTTATTACATTATTTATTCTAATTAATTCTGTATCAAAAGCATCAACTATAGCTGAATCAAGCCCACATCCCATAGCCATTACTGCAAAAACCCTGTTAATTATAGGTCTAATTTCTTTAGGGCTACCGTTTGACACATTTGATAAACCAATTGTCGTTAAAATAGTCGGATCAAAACTTTCTTTAAACACTCTTATAGAGTTTAAGGCCTCCTGTATCTGTCCTTGATCTACACTTACAGGCAAAACAAGTGGATCCATAAGAATTTTTGTATTATCAAGTCCCATCTCTGCTGCTTTGTCAACTATAAGAGCAGCAATTTCAAGTCTGCCATCGGCATCTCTTGGAATACCTGTTTCATTACTCATAGTAAGAGCGATTAAATAAGAATTGTAATCAGCTGCAAGCTTGACCATATTCTCTAATCTTTCAGGATCACCGCTTGCACTATTAACTATACAATCTTGAGGATTAGATATAGTGCTTAATCCTGCACTCATCTCAATCATGTTTGTTGTGTCAAAGGAGAAATTAGGATTTGTTACTTCATGAATAGTAGAAATTAACCATTTCATAACTTCACCTGAACTACGCCTAGCTGGCCCAATATTTAAATCTACCCAATCCATGCCAGCATCAACCTGTCTTTTAGCAAGTTCCTGAATGTACTGGCTATCTCTTTCTTCTATAGCAGTTCTGGTTTTTTTAGAAATAATATGGATATTTTCTCCAATGAGTTTCATTATTTTTCTCCTTTTATCTTGAATCTGGATAATAGCCTTTAATTGTTAAATGGGTAGATTGCCACAGATTCCTTCGGAATCTTCGCAATGACAATTATACATTTTTTATTTTTGGATAGTTTCTTAGTCATCTTACGATAATATGATATTTACGATTGTTTAACCTGATTCTTATATAGATTTAAAGTATTTGATAGTAACATTGCAATGGTCATAGGACCGACTCCACCTGGGACCGGTGTTATATAACCAGCTTTAGGTTCAACTTCATCAAAATCCACATCGCCAACAAGTTTGCCATCAGCTGTTCTGTTTACCCCTACATCAATAACGACAGCACCTTCTTTGACGAAATCTCCTTTAATAAGTTCAGGCCTGCCTACAGCAGCTATAAGAATATCTGCCTGACTTGTTATATCTTTTAGATTTCTTGTTCTACTATGGCATATTGTTACCGTGGCGTTTTTATCAAGTAATAATATTGATACAGGCTTTCCGACAATATTAGATCTGCCTATAACCACCGCATTTTTAGACTCTATATCAATATTATACTCTTCTAAAAGCTTCATTACTCCAGCTGGAGTACATGGTACTGCATCAGGCTTTAATCCTGTGACTAATTTGCCCATATTAACAGGGTGAAAACCATCTACATCTTTTTCCGGCAAGATTTTCTCAATAATTTCATCAGTATTAATATGCTTTGGTAACGGTAATTGAACTAAAATAGCATTTACATCTTTATCCTGATTTAATTCTTCAATTTTATTTTCAAGTTCTTGCTGGCTTATGTTTTCATCAAGTCGAATAGTTGTTGAATTTATACCGACTTCTTGAGCGGCTTTTTCTTTCATGCCAACATATACTTTACTTGCAGGATTATTGCCAACAATGATAACTACCAATGAAGGCTTAGTTTCAAGATTAGCAACTTCATTTTTGATATTTTCACGTATCTTTTGAGCAACTTCTTTGCCTTGAATTAAAGTAGCCATAATCTCTCCTTAAATTTACTATAGAGGTGGCAGATTTAACCTGAATAAAAGCTCTTTTGCTGCCTCAATTACAACTTCTGAATCTCTAATTATATTATCATTCTCCAATTCCTCATCATAAGGCAAAAATCCGAGTACATTCAAATCATATTCACTAAGTACCTGAGAGACATTCTCTGGAACCTGACGGCTTTTTACTTTATTAAGAACAAGGCCCAATTGCCCCGGAGAGGAATATTTTAAAGATAACTGTTTAATTTTCTCCGCTGAATATACAGAGGTTAGAGAAGTATCACTTACAATTAATGTAACATCAATAGGATAATCTACGAGTTGATATAAGTATTCCAGATCATATTCACAGTCAAAAATAACAAGATCATATGATTTAAACAATTTAACCAGAGCATCATTTATTTGATTTGCGGCAAAGCAACTACAATCTTTTGTTGATACCATCCCTGATGCAATAATATCAATTTCATCATACAGGTTAATAATCATATCCTGTAAAGCCCATTCGATATACTCCTGCTTTGACATATTAGGAGGAATTTGGGTTTTATATTTATATTTTCCTGATCTTATTTCAGAGATTGTGTCTTTTGTTTCAATTCCAAAAGTATATCCAAGCTCACAGGTTAAATCATTATCGACAAGAAGTATTGACTTATCAGGATGTGACTCGTGTAAAGCAGTTAATAATGAATTTGTAAGGGTTGTCTTTCCACTCCCACTTTTACCGATAATAGCAATAGATACAGTCATATTTATTATTTACCTATCCCAGATATTTCTCTCTTAATGCTTTAGCTAGATCAGAAGTCAACACCATTGCCCTATTTGCAAGATCCACACTTAAACTGCCAGCTCCGCACGTGGGAGTTATAAATGCCGACTCAATTACTAAATTTTCAGCAATACCTTTATGAGTTAAGTAAGATTTTGCCTCTTCAAATTTATCAACCAAAGTATCAACAGTAGCAGCTTTAAGGGCATCCTCATCGAGAGTTGGAACCATGCCCCAGGCAATATAGCCACCATTTTGTAGAAAATCACCCAACTCTTTACTAAATAAACTCAAACTTTCTGCAAAATAAAACCCGTCAAAGTTAAGGATATCTACGCCGCTTTGAGTAATAAGTGACCAATCTGTTTTACCACAACAATGAACCCCTACAAGAGCTCCATTTTCTTTAAGAATGGAAGAAATTTCTGAAATGCTGCTAATAATATCCTGCTTGGTAATTGTAATAAAAGCAGAAGTTCCGTATTGAGAAATACTTGGTTCATCCATAAAAATAACAGGAACACTTTCAGGAGAGGCTTCCTTGAATTTTTTAACCAGCCATAATGCTTTTAATGTTAGTCCTTTAATAACTATTTCTTTTAAGGTTTCATCATAATAAGCACATTTTTTTTCTCTATCAATCAAGGTTGTCCCATAGGTAAACGGTCCAATTATTTGTCCTTTTACTGCTTTAGGCTTGTTTTCTTTAACTTTATCAAGAAATAAAGAAATTGTTGAAGAAAATTCCTCTGTAATACCGTATTTATCTAATAAATCAAAATTTTTCTCACTAACTATACTTTCATAATCAAGATAAAATTCTTCTAATTTCTCATAAAAATCTTCTGCATCTTGATCTATATACCAGCGATTATCTTCTTTATCAAATATAATGCCGGGAATATTTTCAGAAACTTGAGCAGTCATACCCTCATTAGGACTAATATGGGCTAAAGTAGGCAGGACAGGAGAATTAGGAAAACACGAAAAAATTAAATTAACAGCTTCTTCAGGATTAGTATGAGGTAAACTCCCTATTGCTGTAGCCAAAAGCTTTAAATTATTTTTCAAAATTTCCTCCCTCTATAATAAAGCTGCTCGATCTCAGGTTATTTTATTTACAATGATTAAGTCATCAGTGCATAATTATAAATAGGTTATAAATAATTTAACATGTATAATATTCATGTGCCAGTTTATTATTAAGATATTTTGATTTTCACTAGAAAGCTTTATGGAAAAGAGAACTTTAGCTGAATTTGTATCATCAACAAGAGAAGATATTGGTCTTTCACAAAAAGGCCTTTCAAACAGATCGAATCTTGATATTTCTGTTATTGAAAGAATAGAATCTGGTCAGGAATTATTTTTAGCTACATCAATAAGGCAAAAACTAGCTAAAGGATTAAAAGTTGAAACCAAGAAAATAAAATCTCTCGAAAAACAACCTCAAATACATAATAACGAACCATCTCCTGATTATATAGAAGAATTAAAGTTAAGAATACTGGCAGGTCAGCTCTCCGGCAATATCTGTCCTATCTGCAAATCAGAATTAATTTGTAGGCTAGCTGAAATGCTTGACCTTCAAGACAATCTTGTACAGCATCCCAAAGCCAGATGCTCCAAATGCCCTTTCCAGATAAGATAATTGCTAGAATTATTATAAATTCTCAAAAGATATTGATTTTAAGTGCTTGCCTAGAATAATGTTTGGTAAAGGTATAAAAATAAGTGATATAGAACATATTCAGAATAAAATTTTCTAGTGT
>MFRQ01000090.1:2902-10792 GCA_001784615.1 Candidatus Melainabacteria bacterium RIFOXYA2_FULL_32_9 | reverse complement strand
CAGCTTATTATACTGCAAAGCTTTGCCTTGCACAGCTACGCTGCTCCCGACTCAAGAGTCGGGGAATTCTTTCGATTAAAAAATGCATATGTCTAGAAGAGCGATAATTCCATTAATATATTATGATTAACTCAAATTGCAAAATACATAATTTATGCTTTAAGATTGCCACGCAAGTATGATTATTTCATAAAGCAAAAATTCATGGCTCGCAATGACAGAGTGTATATTATTGGAAGGATTGATAAACAAATACAGTACGAAGTACCCTTGTAATATTAGCGGTATTATCGGAATGATTGATGACCAAAGAAAGTGACTGTGTCACCTCGCAATGACATCCAAAATTATTTAAGTAGCAACTTGAGTTATGATTATTGTTTATGGAGTTATAATAGAATAATCAAATAATTTCATTAGAAGGAATTTGCTATGGAATCAAAGACTCTTATTTTAATAGATGGTCATGCCCTGGCTTACAGGTCATATTTTGCCTTAGAAAGAACTCATATGAGAACTTCTGATAATAAACCTACCTGGGCAGTATATGGATTTTTTAAAGCTTTATTTGACCTTCTGAAAAAAGTTAAACCTGATGCTATAGCTGTATCCTTCGACTGTGGAAGAGATACATTCAGAGTAAAAGAATATTCAGAATATAAAGCCAATAGGCAAGCCATGCCAGATTCAATGAGAGGGCAAATGCAGCTGCTAATGGATGGAGTACATGCTCTTGGAATTCCTATTTATCAAATGAAAGGATACGAAGCAGATGATGTTATCGGCACAATTTCAGAGAAAGCAAGTGAATTAGGCCATAAAACAATGATTCTTACAGGGGACCAGGATTCCTTTCAATTACTGGATAAAGCTGATCATGTTTCTGTCTTAATACCGTCAAAAGGCGATCTTATAGAATATGACCGAGAAAAAGTTCATGAAAAAATCGGAGTATGGCCAGAGCAAATTACAGATTATAAAGGTTTAAGAGGTGATACATCAGATAATATCCCTGGAGTCAAGGGAATTGGAGAAAAAACAGCTGTTAAATTGATTGAAGAATTCGGCTCAGTTGAGAATGTCCTTGCTCATTTAGAAGAAATATCATCAAAAAGCTTGAAAGAAAAATTAGAAGCTGATAAAGATATGGCTATCATGAGTAAATACCTGGCTACAATTAAAAGAGATGTACCTATAGATTTTGATTTTGAACATGCACATTTAACCATGCCAAATCTTGAAGAATTAACAGATTATTTAAGAGAAGTCGAGTTCAACAGCTTCTTAAAACAGCTCCCGTCTCTTTTAACTCCTTTCAATAATGGCATTACCCCTCAAATTCCTGAAGAATTACTTTCTCCTTCTAAACAAAAAAAGAAGGAAGAACAAAAACCTGCCCAGGGACAATTGCAATTAACCCTTGGACTTCCTGAGGCAGTTAAAGAAGTAAATGTAATACTTGCTACAGAAGAAAATATTATCGATACAGAAGAAGCTCTTAGTAATCTTATTTTGACTCTGCAAAAAATGCAGGTATTTTCTTTTGATACAGAAACCACAGGAGTTAACGCACTTACAGCTGAATTGGTAGGACTATCATTTGCCTGGGATCCGCAGGTTAAAGTCAGTGATGAAAAATTACATATTGATGATACAGAAATAGGCCCTGTAGAGGCTGCTTATATTCCTGTAGGACATATTGAAGGCAAACAACTTGATATTCAATATGTGTTAGATAAATTAAAGCCAATTCTCGAAGATAAAAACCTGTATAAAATTCTTCAAAATGCTAAATATGAAATAAATTTGCTAAAAAATTACAATATAGATCTAAACGGCTTTGTATTCGATACAATGCTTGCAAGTTATATTAAAAATCCAACTTATAAACACAACTTAAAACATCAGGCACTCGCTTATTTAAAACACGAAATGAAATCTATAGAAGAACTTATAGGAAAAGGTAAATCTGCAACTACCATGGACAAGATTCAGATTCCTGAAGTTGCAAAATATGCCTGTGATGACGCCTGGGCTACTGTTGAACTTGGAAAATTCTATTCAAAAAATATAGAGAAAGATCAAAACAGAGTTCTATATGATATTGAGATTCCTCTTGTACCTGTTTTAGCTGATATGGAAAGATCCGGAGTCAGTCTTGATACTGAATATCTAAA
This sequence comes from Candidatus Melainabacteria bacterium RIFOXYA2_FULL_32_9, assembly GCA_001784615.1. Classification (NCBI taxonomy): domain Bacteria; kingdom Bacillati; phylum Candidatus Melainabacteria; species Candidatus Melainabacteria bacterium RIFOXYA2_FULL_32_9. The sequence goes on along the minus strand of MFRQ01000090.1, from coordinate 8,615 downwards.
AAAATTGTCTAATGATATTCAAGCAGATAGTCAAAACGTAGAATCAAAAATTTATGACTATGCAGGAGAAAAGTTTAATATAAATTCTCCAAAACAAGTAGGCGACATATTATTTGAAAAGCTGAATCTTTCTAAAAGGGGTAAGACAAAAACCAAAACAGGTTATAGCACCAGTGCAAAAGTTCTTGAATCATTGGTCACAGAACACCCTATAGTTAGTTTATTATTAGAATATAGACATTTGACAAAACTAAAATCCACTTACATAGATGCCTTACCTGAGCTGGTAAATCCAAAAACAGGAAGGGTCCATACAAGTTTTAATCAAACAATTACAACAACCGGCAGACTTTCTAGTAGTAATCCTAATTTGCAGAATATTCCGATTAAATCAGAACTGGGAAATAAAATCAGAGCTGCTTTTGTGCCTAGAGATAAAGAAAATTACGTAATATTTTCAGCAGATTATTCACAAATCGAGCTTAGACTCTTAGCACATTTCACTCAGGACCCGGCTTTGATAGATGCTTTCTGCAACAATAAAGATGTTCACGCTGATACAGCAAGTAAAGTCTTTGGAGTTCCCCTAGACAAAGTAACAAAAGACATGAGAAGAAAAGCTAAAGCCGTTAATTTTGGCATAATATATGGACAATCAAGTTATGGCCTCGCTGAAAGCTTAGGCATCACTCCTGGTGAAGCAAAGAAAATCATCGATAAATATTTCCAGACTTATCCAAAAATAAAGCAATATATGAACAACACAATAGCTGAAGCTTATAGTAAAGGCTATGTAACTACCATGTTTGGAAGAAAAAGATACCTGGCAGATGAATTAAGCAGCAGAAATAGATCAATAAGAGAATTTGGGGAACGTGCAGCTATTAATGCACCTCTTCAAGGAACTTCTGCCGATTTAATTAAAATAGCTATGCTAGGATTACATAAAGAATTGCAAACATCAGCATTTGAATCTAAATTGATCTTACAAGTTCACGATGAATTAGTTCTTGAAGTCCCCAAAAAGGAATTAATAATTGTAGGCGATATTGTAAGAGACTGTATGGAATTAGGACAACCATTAAGTGTTCCTTTAGTAGTAGATATGGCAAGCGGTCCAAACTGGATGGAAACATAAGGACAAGATTATGAAAAAGAATTTTATTATTCTCAATCTGGCATTATCACTAATCATAGTAAATTTTCAGTTTAATCAATCTTTTGCGGCAGAAAACTTAAATCAAGCACCAAATATTTCTCCTTTAACCAATCAAAAAACAATATTACCTAACAGCAAAAATGATGAAAAGTCCAATACAGCAAACATATCATTATTAGATTGCATAAAACAATACCGCTATCAATATTTAGACACTTTTATATGTACTCTTGCAGCATTATCAAATGCTAAAATAGCCGTTACATCTTATAATACTTCTAAAGGTGAGATAAAAGCAAAATTAAATGATGGTAAAGGATTATATATATTAGTAGTATCAACACAAAGTAATATGACTCAAGTTAGAATAACTCCCGCAGATGGGGTTTACGATATTCCAACTGCTACTACAAATAAATTATTTGAAGGAATAAGACTTGAACTAATTAAATATCAATAATAACTTAAATCCAAGTTGCTATTCAGATAATTCTTGTTGTCATTGCGAGGTGCTTCGCACTGTCTTAAGTCATCAATCTTTCCAATAATACGCACTATCACCGTAAAGTAACAAAGTCACTTTTTTTAAGTCATCAACCCTTCCAATAATACACACTCTGTCATTGCGAGCCTTGAAACGTCAATAACAAGCATTAATTATTCCTGCGTGGCAATCTAAAAGCAATAAATTTATATAGCCAGCAACTTGAGTTAACTTAAACAAAAATGACTCTTTAAAGAGTCATTTTTGTTATATTTTTATTTTGCTTTATCAACCGGAATAAATACTCTGTAGTCAGTTCCATAGTTACTTATTTGGTTACGCGTTCTGTCAGAAAATTCACGTCCATCGCCTGATGCAATAGAGATATGACCGTGAACGTGACTTGCACTTCTATTCCAAACAACTATTGCACCAGCCGGTAAATCTTTAAGCTTATTTGCAGGAACTGAAACCTCTTTAAATTTAGGATTTTTAGCTAACTGAGGTGCAGCCTGATATGCTGAGCCGCCACTAAGATTAACTCCATGTTTGCTTAAAGCCCTTTTAACACCTGTATAGCACCAACCTTTTGTATTCATGGCATTTGCAACCCATTGAGCAGCTTTAGCAATAGACTTACCAAATGAAGAACCTTTTACTTTATCCCAAATCACATTGGCTGTGTTTTTAAGTCCACCCCAAAAATTTGACAAGCCAGACTTTGCAGGATTATATGACCAAGGCATGTTAGGCATATATGGTATTTTAGGAATATATGGCATGGTAGAAGAAGGAAAATTCATTGAATTCCAATCTAAACCTGAGAAATCATATGAATTTTTTGAATTACCCATGATCTTACTAAAATCATAATTCATATCAAATAGCTTATCTGAAAAGTTTGCAGAAAAATTATTTCTTGGTAATCCCCAATTTGCAAAACTATTCATATTAGGAGTTGTTAAATCTAAAAATCTGTTCATATCCATCCCCAAACTTTCCCGTATTTCCTCTACATATATAAAAACAAATCAAATTCAAAAATTGCCTATTTTTATAAAAATTTTTCAAGATGCTTGCTTAGAAAATATTAAAATACACTGTCATTGCGAGCACCGAAGGTGCGTGGCAATCTATCTGATGAACACTGAAGAGTTCAGGATGATGAAAATGTAAAGGCTGAATTATTTGAGATTTTTATATAAATTTTTCAACTCTTCCAGTTCATCAAGGTTTTCAAGAATATATTTAATATGCATATTTGCAGACTCAAGGGCAAATTTGATGTCTAATAGTTTATACAATTGAGCTTCTTTAATTTTTTGTTTTTTCATAATTTTAACCAAAATCATAAAATTCCATCTAAACCATAAAAAATTATGGCTTTTATGGTATTTTTAAGAAAACATAATATAAATTAGATTTAATTTAATTATATCGCAATTGCGATAGATGTCAATATATTTTATCGCAATAGAGAGAATATAAAATGTTAGGAAATAGACTAAAAGAATTTAGATTATTCAAAAAATTAACTCAGCAAGAGTTAGCTCAAAAGCTCAATACTTCATCTGGATATATAAGTGAAATAGAAGCTAATAAAAAAATGCCTGGAAGTGAATTTTTATTAGCTTTACTGAAAGAATATAAAATAAACATAAACTGGCTTCTTGCAGGAGAAGGAGAGATGTTTGATGTTGCTTCTTCGAATAATATTTCTATTAAATTGCAAGAAAGATACAATCTTAATGACCAAGAGGTTGAATTAATAAGTGAGCTTCTAATTTCTCCTGAAAAAAGACAAGTTATTTTGCGACTATTAGAAGACTTTAAGAAATTTTAGAACTATTAACAAGACTAAAGTAGCAGGGTACAGAATTCTGTACCCTATAAGCGTTTACTATAAACTATCCAGGCTTTTAAATATTTCCAGATTAAATCCCCTTACAACTTCATTTCTAGAAATTACAGATAATCCCGGAATAAACTGCTCAAATAAATAGAAAAACTGTAATCGAATATATGCAGGCGCAATTATTGCCATATTAGAAATATCATACTCGACATCCTTCACGATATTTATAATATTTTTAATCAATCTACTGATTTTAGGATCTTTAGGATCAAAATAATCTTTCTCTTCTCCCTGAACCAACAAATCTTCCAACGTTTCTGCAAAATTTTCAGATATTTCAATACCATAAATATTTCCATTTAAATCGGCAATATTACTGCAAATTTGTCTGCCAAGCGCAGCTCTTGTTTTTTCCAGTAAAATTTCTTTTTCTACAGTATCTTGAACAAAATCATTTATTTTCTCAAAAATAAATACTAGATCTTTAACAGATATTTTTTCCCTGATTAAACCTGCAAAAATATATCTCAGATCGCCAACACTCAAATAATCAGGAATTAAATTATCAATTAAGTACAGGTTATGATTACTTACAATATCAATATAGTTATTAATGTCGCTATAATCGAGTATTTCATCAACATATCTGCATACAATATATTCAAGATTATTCGCAATAACCTGAGCAGGGCTTAGTCCCTGTTCCCAATAATTTTTGGTTTTGGATTCTTCAATCCAAAAAACACTTTGCCCATTAATTACATCAATATCGCCTATAGCATCTTTAGGTTTTCTGCTAATATTTGTCTGCCCAACTTGAAATCTGCGATAACCGGAATAAATAAATCCTGATAAAACCTTTATTCCACGTACATCAATTCGGTACGCATTTGCTTCCAGAGTTTCAGAATCAGTAAATTTAATTGCAGGAACCACATATCCCAATTTATCGACCAATTTTTGACGTAAATTAATTGTTTCAGTGATTAAATCTCCATTCTTTGCAATATCTACAAGATCTAATAATTCATCACTTATTATAATTGTTAATTTATCCTGATTGATCCTGTCAAACATATAAATCGGATCAATAGCGTCTGAAAGCTGGTTTTTTAAATCATTTAATTCTTTTAAATGCTCAGACATTTCATCATTAAGCTTATTGCGATCTATATTGCTCGAAATTGAATCCAATAAACTTTTTATTTTGACAATCTCTTCTTGCTTATAATTAATTCTTCTTTGGATTTCCTTACACTCTTCATAAGGCTCGTTAGAAGGATTCATCATTTTTTCCATTCGGGTCTTGAAATTATCCACATCAACAATCCCATCCCCTTCAGCTTCTTCATCTGCATATTCTCTGTAAAAAATACAGTTGTACTGCAAACCGCCTTTTTTAGACTCAGTTTCATGAAGAGTATATAATTCCCAGCCTTCTTCAGACATTTTATTTAATAGACTTTCTAAATCTTCGGGATCATCGCTGGAACAAAATTTAACCGAATATTCCTGTCTGGAACTTTCAAACATTAATCAATTTTCCTTCTAAATTAATATGCCGTATTATATCTTTTAATTATCCTTTAACAGCACCCTGAGTGGTACCGCTTATAAAATACCTCTGCAACGCCAAGAACAGTGCTAAAATCGGAATAATAGACATAATTGCACCTGCTGCAATATAACGCCAATTTGCACTAAATACTCCTTGAAGATGTGTTAATCCAACAGGAAGAGTATACATTTCCTGTTTTGTAAGTACAATACTCGGCCATAAAAACTCGCTCCAAGCCCCTACAAATGTAAATATAGCAAGAGTAGCAAGAGCAGGTTTGGTAAGAGGAATAAAAATTCTCCACCAAATATCAAAAGTATTACAGCCATCAATAACAGCCGCTTCTTCCAATTCTTTTGGAATACCCAAGAATGCTTGTCTCATAAGGAATATACCAAACGCATTAACCGCAAACGGAAGTATTAAACCTGCAAATCCAGCTATATTTGAGACAGAATCCACCATTCCAAGTCTTAATACCATTAAATAAACTGGAATCATTATAACCTGAAAAGGAATCATAATTGTTGCAAGAATAGCATAGAAAATAAAGTTTTTTCCCTTGAAATTCATTCTTGCAAGAGGGTATGCAGCTAATGCTGATAATACTAAATTTAATATTATTGTAAAAATAGCCACAATAAAGCTATTTATAAT
>MFRQ01000090.1:0-2877 GCA_001784615.1 Candidatus Melainabacteria bacterium RIFOXYA2_FULL_32_9 | reverse complement strand
AAAAAATTTCATATTAATAATCGATAAAATCATAACTATAATGAGTAAAACAACTCCGGCTGCTGATGCATAACCTAATTCAAGATTCTCAAATGCACGCTGATATATATAGTAAACTATAGTTTTACTTGCATTCATCGGACCACCATTAGTCATAACATATATTTCAACAAAAACTTTCATTGCAGAAATTGAGCTTATTATACTAACAAGGGCGATTGTAGGTTTTAAATAAGGTATTGTAACCGCAATATGCTTATGAACTTCATTTGCACCATCTATATCAGCAGCCTCATAAAGATCTCTTGGAACAGCGGTTAAAGCAGCCATATAAATTACCATATAATATCCAATCCCCTTCCAGACAGTTACAACAATAACTGAATAAAGAGCAACATTTGGATCAGTAAGCCAACCTATTGCCGGAAGATTTAGTAAGCTTATTATATAATTTAATATACCATTACTGGCATATAACCATTTCCACGCTATACCTGCAACAACAATTGAGACAATAACAGGAATATATATAAGAGTTCTATAGATAGAAACTCCTCTTAACTTTTGATTAACAAAAATAGCGATAATTAACGGCAAAACAACAAGAACAGGCACCGCTACAACAAGATAAATAAAGGTATTTATCATTGTTTTATAAAAAACAGGTGAACTGAACAACTCTACATAATTAGCAAGCCCAACCCATTCAGGACTATAAATATTATGCCTATAACTTTGAAAACTAAGTAAAAAGCTTTCAAAGAAAGGAATAAAGAAAAACACCAAGAGTACGATCCCTGCAGGTATAAGAAATAAATATGGTACAAACGGTTTATAATGCCTAATCAAATTTCATTCTCTCCAAAAGTTAATTGTAAATATTTTAATCAAATTTATTAAATATTTTTTATATTCCCATAATTTTAAAATTTATGTGTTTTAATAATCTTACTATCAAATTAATTGTTCTAATAAAATTGTATACAGTTGGGGTGGATTATGGCAACTTTCGCTACAACCAATAAAAAAGATAAAAGAGACATAGTAAAGATTAAAACCAAAGAAAATTTTTATAAAAGTGTCTCAAACTTAATGTCAAAAGCTAATGACATAGCAATAGAAACCAAAATACATCCAAATAAACCTGAGGTGGGTAATGCTAGTCTTATTGCAAGAGGCGGTATACCTGAATCTCATAGACTTCTTGCTGATAGCTTTATGATTATTAAGAGAATCTTTGGTAAACCAGTTGTTCAGTGTAAGCCTACAGCTGAAGAAATCGATTTTTTAGCTAAATACGACTTTAACCCAATAGAATTTTCAACTTATAAACAAATTGAAGAAGAATTATCTCTTTTAAAAAAATGGTATTACTCAAGAAGTCCTGAAATTCAGAGAGCCTCAGATAGAATAATCTCTATTAGGGTTAAAGAACTAAGAAATCTAATCGCAACAAATTATGTAAGTATTACAAATGATCTATATAACGGCTATAATGCTTTGGAAAAATACTTTGAAAATATTTCAAAATATCAAAAATAATAAAAATACTTCATTTGATCTAAATTTTTAAAAAGCCTTAACTTAGTAAGTTAAGGCTTTTTAATCAAGAAAGTTAAAAATTGTAACGAATACAAGCATTTAGCCTAAAGTTTTAATACTAATATACCGAATAAATTAAAAGAAAATAAAATATTCAATCATACATAAGTATGAGAAATTTCTTACTTAAGAATAATACTAAAGTATTAAAACAACACTTATTATATTTAAGTAGGGCGGTGCTTCCCTTAAATGCATCATGAAGTACTTCATTTTTATTCAGGGATGTGTATGTTAGATAAGGAGAATCTATATGGGTATCGTTGTTAACACAAACGTTAGCTCATTTATCGTTCAGAGAAGTTTATCCAGTGCGACATCTAGTATGAGCAAATCTTTAGAAAGATTATCAACCGGTTACAGAATTAACCGTGCAGCAGATGACGCAGCAGGTCTTACAATTTCTGAATCATTAAAATCACAAGGAAGAGGTGCTGAAGTAGCAGCATCTAACGCTCAAGCCGGTGTAAACCTATTGCAAACAGCTGAAGGTGACCTTGGTATTATTCAAGAAAACCTTCAAAGAATCAGAGATCTAGCAATTCAAGCAGCTAATGGCACTAATGACACAGCTGAAAGAGGCGCTATCAAAGATGAAGTAGAACAACGTGTTAAAGAAATTTCAAGGATAGCAACTAGTTCATCATTTAATACCATTAAGTTATTAGACGGATCACAAACAAGCTTATCACTTCAAATCGGTCCTAACTTTAACTCAACAGCTGTAACCTTGAACTCTTTAACAATAGGTTCACCTTTAGGAAAAGCTGATGCTACAACATTAGGTATTAATACCACAACCAGTACATTCTTAACCACCAGCTTCTCTACATCACTCAAATGTTCAAGTTATATTTCTCTAATCGATAGTGCTATCTCTACAATCTCAACTAGAAGATCTACTATCGGTTCTTTACAAAACCGTCTCGAATCCACCATTCAAAGTTTAGCCATTAAGAAAGAAAATGTAATGGCTGCTGAATCCAGAATCAGAGACGTTGATGTTGCTAAAGAAGCTGCTTTCTTAACCAAAAACCAAATATTACAACAAGCTTCTGCTAGTTTATTAGCCCAAGCTAACCAGGCTCCTAGTGTTGCTCTTAGTTTAATCTAGAAGTAATTCAAGCTAAAAACTAGTACGAAAAAATAAAGACCTCCCTAAGGGAGGTCTTTATTTTAGTTTTTTAAATGAATTACCCCCGCAGCAGAGCTACGGGGGTATCTACGTGTGCGATTACTTAAAACAAACTTAGTTGCTCACTGTGCAGTTTTTTA
>MFRQ01000089.1 GCA_001784615.1 Candidatus Melainabacteria bacterium RIFOXYA2_FULL_32_9 | reverse complement strand
TTAACTTTTTATATTACTGTTTACTTTTTATGACTGATATAGGAAGCATACTACAAAAATCACCAAGGAAAATTCACCATTTCCCCTAGTGATTTTTTCCGCTGTCCTTTATAAAACTTGAAATGCTTTTAAATAAATATAAAATGAGGCTATAACTAAAATTATTCCGCTAAATTTTACAAAATATCCAGATATTGATTTAAAATATGAAATTTTTTTAAATAAAGATGTAAATAAACCTGCTATGATTAGAATTACTCCCTGTCCAAGTGAGAAAAAGAAGAGTAACAGGCCACCAAAAACGATATTTGCTTTAAGTGAAGTATAAGCCATAATTCCTGCAAGTACAGGGGTAGAGCAGGGTGATGAAGCAAATGCAAACGCTGCACCAATTAATAATGGGTATACGACTAAACTATTGCTTTTATTTTGTGGCATTTGTTTTACTATATTTGGCATGGGGATTTCTAGTATTTCTAACAGGCTTAAGCCCATTATTAAAATTAGTGATGCCATTACAATTGCCCATACAGGACTGGCATGAAATCCTAATGCTTTTCCTGCTAATGCAGCTGTAATACCGAGTCCGGTTAAAACTATAGAAAGTCCAACTACAAAAAATATAACCTGTATTACGGTTTTTTTACCGATATTATCCGAACATCCGCCGACATATCCAATAATAATTGGCAATAAACCAAGAGTACACGGTGACAGTGAGGTAACTATTCCACCGAAAAATACAGCTAAAAATAGCCAGGCATTAAGTTTTGTATGAATTTGGTCTGTTAATAATTGTGCTATTAAGTTATCCATCGATCAATTTATTCAAATATCTTTCTAATTCTTCTTTTGTTAAGCTGCCTTCTGTAATTTGTATTGTTTTGCCTTTTTTATCTATAAAAACTAAAGTTGGAACGACGTTAACACCGTGTTCTTCTATGAGTTTTTCATAGTCAGGATTGTTTGAATTTATTGGTATTTTTTCAAAAACGATTTTATCATTATACTTTTCAATAGCTGGTTTTAATACTTTATCTAATTCTTTGCATTCAAGACATAATTCTGAACTAAAGTCTAATACCACGGGTTTTTTAGATGTAAAGGCCTGGGCAATATTTATTGGATTATCAACCGAGCCGGATTTAAATGCGTAATATAAAATTACCGGCACTATTATGATTAATGTTATAACTAAGAAATTTTTGTATTTATTCATTTTTCCTCTAACCTCCTTATAAACATTTTATACCTATAATTTTTTACTTGCCAATTTTATTGTTAATTTCTTCATATAAGATAATGCTTAAATAATGCCTGACGGTCATCACGAGCCATTAAGTATGGGAGACTAACTTTTGTCTAAATAGCGAAGTGATCTCAATGTAACGATATATGCTCAGAGATTGCTTCACAACATCAATTTTAGAAAACATCCTTGCTGCAAGGTTCGCAATGACTTCCAATTATTTTAGTCAATATTTGACCATTACCTCATATACAGGTTGTGATTTTAAAATAACATATTTATGTTATCTTAATTTAATAAAATATGATTCATCTCATGACTAAAACTTTTTTAAACCAGAATAATTTTTGAAATATTCGATAGAAAGAATTGAAAAATGCTTTTATATTACTTAATTCAATTGTTAATAAAAAATCCGATAGCGTTTTTTATTGCGTTATTTGTGTTAATTTTCCCTTTATTAATAAGTATTACTGTTCACGAATGGTCTCATGGTATGGTTGCCTATTTATTTGGTGATCCTACTCCAAAAAGGCAGGGAAGACTTACTTTTAATCCATTTGCTCATTTGGATCCGATTGGTACATTAATGCTTTTTATAGTAGGAATTGGTTGGGCAAAACCAATAGAGATTAATCCTGATAATATTCCTGGAAAGACAAAGCAAATGCTCGTTGCGCTTGCTGGGCCTGCCAGTAATTTGGTTATGGCAATTCTATTTAGTATTATTCTCTATATAATGTCTCAATACTTTGATATTAGTCTTACCAGATTTCAACTAGAAACTGGAATTATGGGTATATTGGGCAGTTTTTTGAGTATAATAATTCAAATTAATATAATCCTTGCAATATTCAATATGCTTCCAATACCGCCATTAGATGGATCAAATATTGTAAAATGGATTTTGCCTCAAAACATAGCAGAGGCTTATTATTCTAAATTAGCACCTTTTGGATTATTTTTCTTACTTTTACTCATGTTTACAGGTGCTTTAAGGTATATTTTTGCAGCTGCAAAAGTCGTTGAAATGTTTATTTTTAGGGTTTTAGATTTTTTACTGGGCCCCATATTTGCTAGTGTACTAGCATTTATTGGATATTAGGTATCTGTGACTTAATTTTCTTTACCTAATGCACTGTGTATTTTATACTAAGTATGAATAGTTTTATTTTGATCTGCATATTAAGTAAGTGAGAAAATTATTAAATGACTCATAATGAAAAAAAAGTAGTGTCTTTATCGGGTGCAAGAGAAAAATCTGCTGATAAATCGGAAAAATCTGAGACTCCTCTTGTATATTGTTCTTTTTGTGGAAGACCTAATCCTAAAGTGTTAAAAATGGTACAGGGACCAGGAGTTAATATTTGCTCTGAATGTATTATGATTTGCCTTCAATATTTAATTTTAGAAGATAGAATACCGTCTTCTGAAGCACAAAGAGTGCTCGATGCTTTTTGGAAAGGTTTTAAAAACTAATGGAGTTAAGAGATTTATCTAAAATGCAGATTAGGGCTGACGTAATGATGATACTTCAGCAATTATCTGTATACGATGAAGTGCCAAAAGCTCTGCAGAATAAATGTCTTACTAATTTAAATACTATAAAAAATAAAGATTATGTCCTTGAAATTCTGGTAAAAGAATTTGCTAAGGCTGACTATAACAAAGGGCAAATTATGGTTCATTTTCTTTCAGAATTAGGTACTCTGGATAAATTAAAAGCACCTTTGTGGTCATATATTAAAGACCCTAAAATGCCTGATTTAGTCAAAGATCTGTCTGGTATCATATTGAGAAATCTTGGTGATGATTCGGATCCTGAAAAATTTTTAAGTTATCTTGATAATCCAAAAGATGTGATTGATAAAGAAACTAAAAAAATTCTTGAAATGGCGGTAGTTAATCCTGAAGCGCAGATAGACTTTATGGATTTTCTTTTCTCTTTGCCGGAATCTGAACAAATTGTTTTGATTAATTCATTAAAAGGTGATTATCCTGATGAATATTTAGCCAATATTCTAATTACTACTCTTGATTCTCAACCATCAGATAAACTGGAAGAGATCTTAATAGAGGCATTGGGTGAAACTAAGTCTCAATTATCTGTTCCGGTTTTAACCAGATTGATGGAATCAGGTAAAACCGAGTATGCTAAAAAGTTGGCTCGAAAAAGTCTTAATATGCTTAAATTAGCGGGAATTAATATTCAAAATTACGTAGAAGATAAAAGGGGTTACCCCATCTGTCAAATATCCAAAATCCATGAATGTTATACAAATATTGTTGATGGGGCTGGTAGTCAGGGAATAATTATTAGCCGAATAAAAGATAATAAAGATATTTTAATGTTTAGTGTTGTGGTTAGTGATCAAGATGGAATTGTAGGTTGCTTTGGCTTTAATGGTATCAGTGAAGAGGATTTTGGCAGAATTATACTCAGATTCAATGAAGAATCATCTAGAGTATCTGTATCACCTGAATATTGTAAATATATTCTGGCAAAGGCTGAGAAGATTAATGAGATAACAAAAAATTCTGTTCCATATGAATATATGGCTTGGAAATCGTTACTTTATGATATCAACGAGCTAGAACCAATTGAAAATGAGGTTATTAAATGGAGCAATCCTGATTGCATTATACAGGGTAATACATTGTATAAGCATCATGACTTTCAACATTGGTTCTTAGACGATACTGATCACCCACTGGTCAAGGAAGTCCTTGATAACATTATTCAGAATACTCTTGAAAAGAAGCAGTATTTTATTAAGAATATTGAAGAGTATCTAGGTATGCTTGAAGGGGAGATTACAGGGCTTATTACCGGGGTATTTGATGAAAATTGGCGTGAAATTTATAAAAACAGATTGATTAATGTTGCATATTTACTTGATTGTCAAGGTTTAGATAACTTTAAGAAAATAGCCGGTTCTGTAGCTCTTAGTTTGAATCCTGAATGTAACTATCCTGTTGAGGAATCTCCATTTATTAGAGAGTTATTCAGGAAAACAATCTGTGAGGGATTTCTGAGGTATCAGCATAATATAGAACAGCAGCAGAAGTCAGCAAACTTAGTTTCTAGTGTGGCTAAGAAAGTTAGGGAGTTCAACAATATCCCAAAAACAGATATAACAAAACAAGGCTTAAGTGACATTATAGATATTTTATATGATAATTGGCAAAAATATTAATTATGGAGAATTCAAGATATATTGGCTTAGATGTAGGTACAAAAAGAATAGGAATTGCAGTTAGTGATCCCTTATTTATCACATCACGTCCGTTAAAAACTATTCAAAGGTGTCCAGAAGATGCGTCCATTCAGGAAATCAAGGAAATATGTAAAGAGTATAATGTTTCGGTTATAATTGTTGGATTACCGAAAAATATGAATGGAAGCCTGGGCACTCAAGCGCAAGATGCAATGGCATATGCAAAGTTATTAGAGGAAAATATACAGGCTAAAATAATTCTAGAAGATGAAAGGTTAACAAGTAGAGAAGCAGAGAGGATTTTAATCCAACAAAATAAGAAACCATCAAGAAATAAGGCATTAATTGATATGGAAGCGGCAGCTATAGTCTTACAACAGTATTTAAATAGAAGGAGATAAAAATGGAAGAATTAAATTTAGAATCAATGGAGCCAAGAATCATTAAAACTCAGGATGAAAACGGGGAAATACATAATTTTGAGTTAATAGATGTTTTAAGTCTTGATGGTCAGGATTATGGGCTATTAATTTATCTTGATAGTAAGGAAGAAGAAGCTGGTGAAGAAGCTGAAGAAGAAGTAATAATAATGAAACTTCACAAGCAGGATGATGCTTACACATTTGAAACTATTGAAGATGATGAAGAATTTAATAAAGTGGTTTCTTATCTTGAATCAGAAGGTGAACTTGAATTCGAAGAAGAAGAAGCAGCAGAATAGGCATAATTAGCAAATTAAAACAAATATAATCCCCCTTAATTAAGGAGGATTATATTGTTTGTAATGGGGTTAGCTTTTATACTAATATAGTAGGCTTTTTATTCTGTTCATTTGTAGGCATTTCTTGATTATTTTGTGAATCTAATACAGGAATTGTCAATTTTTGATCCGGATATATCAAGTTTGGATCTTGTATTTTGTTTATTCTTGCAATTTCACTTACTAAATCAATAATAGCTTTATCATCAGCTGGTTTCCCCGCATTTGTTAGTGCATTTTGGGCAATATTCCATAGGCAATCGCCGCTTTTGACTATGTACTCGTTTTGATTATTAGCTGTCTTATTTTCTCGTTTACCAATTTCATTATCATCATAGATTTTTTGTATTGTTTCTTTTGCTTTATCAGGATCTTTAAATGATAAATTTGTCAATTTAACTTCATCAGGTGTAACCATACCATCAGGAACACCTCTAAAATCCTGATACATAGTGAAAGCTAAATTTTCTCCTGGACTAATTTCACCATTATTATCTAGATCAACTATTTTTCCAACAATACCTGCTTCATCTCTATTAATCTTATTGTTTCCATCTTGATCCAGCCCCTTTAATGATTCTTTTGAGTATGCTAGTCCGCTATCCAGACTATTTTGACCTAATTTGTCGTCATAATAAAGGAATTTTATATTTGAATTAGCTATCTCATCACTTTTACCTTGTCTCATTAAGTTTGCTATTTGTCTGCCTGCGTCTTCCCCTTTTTGTACTGGTGTTTCTCCTTTACCAAATATAGTTGATGGCGGTTTTTGAGTAGTTTTTAATAGGTTTAAGACGTTTGTTCCCTGAGTTGCTGCACCTTGATTAATAGTTGTCATAATTTCTCCTCCACCTGTTTCCTCTAATTAAATATACAAATTCTCTAATTCTAAACTAGCAAACTGCTTCGTAATTAGTTATCTGCAATTAGCATAATAACTAATCTGTGTATAATTACTTTCAATTAAATTAAAAAATAACCCACTAATGATCTACTTACTACAAAGTTATAGAGCTTTTTAAAGCCTGTTTATCTCCTCCAATTATCTGCCCCTATTTATATAAAAACATTTGCTCAAAAAAAATTGCCTATTTTTTTATAATTTTCTAAAAAAGTATGATTTTTTATTTTGAAAAGTTTATTTGCTTTTGGGATAGAGCTTTTTTGTATTAAAATTTTAGTATACTGATAAATTAGAAACTCATAAGAGTAAAAACCGTCATTCCGAGGGATCGAAGATCCCGTGGGAATCTTTCCAAATGACAATTATAAGCAATAAGCCATATTGGAAAGATCGCCAGTTTCTAGAAGAAACCTCGCGATGACAAGTATTATTGAAAAGTTGATGACATAAAAAGGTGACATGTTAGCAATTGTAATGCTTGTATATTCTAACCAGTATATAAGAGAGAATAAAAAAGAATTTATACGAATGAGTAATTTAGAAAATATTATAAAAGTTGAGATTGACATAGATAATGTCGGAGAAAGGCTGGATGTTTTTCTTGCTGAGTTAATTCCTGATATTTCAAGAAGCAGGATACAGCAGTTAATTAAAGAATCTGGCTGTATATTAATTAATGGGAAAAGTTCTAAAAGTGCTTACAAGCTAAAATATGGTGATGAGGTAGTTGTAAGAATCCCTGATGCTAAGCCGCTTGAATTAGAACCTGAAAATATTCCTCTTGATATACGTTATGAAGATAATAATATGATTATTGTCAATAAACCTACGGGCATGCTAACTCATCCTACGGCTTTAGAAAGAACGCATACACTTGTAAATGCACTTTTATATCATTGTCATGGAAATTTGTCAGGAATAAATGGGGTTATGCGGCCCGGAATAGTTCACAGGCTTGATAGGGATACATCAGGTTTATTAATGATTGCAAAGAATGACTATGCACATCAGTTTTTGTCCGAACAAATTAAAAATAAAACCGCTAAAAGGCAATATTTAGCGATTATCCATGGAGTTATGAAAGAAGATTCAGGTACTATTGATGCGCCGATAGATCGTAATCCTACGCAAAGGCATAAAATGGCCGTAGTTGAAGGTGGAAGAAATGCAGTTACGCATTGGAAAGTTTTAGAGCGATTTGAGAAATTTACTTTGATTGAGGCAACTTTAGAAACAGGAAGAACGCATCAAATAAGAGTACATTTTTCCTATATTCGTCATCCTGTCGCTGGCGATCCACTTTATGGAGGTGACAATATTAAGATAAATATACATGGTCAGGCATTGCAGGCTTACAGGTTATCCTTGACCAATCCTACCAATAAAGAGAGGCTAACTATTGAAATTGAGCCTGATGATGATATAAAGAAGTTAATTCGAGTTTTAAGTAAAAAGGAGTAGATTATGAGAAAAATATTGTTAATTTTAGGAATCATAATTTTTATAGAGATTTTTTATTTTGCTTATGTGAATCAGGGACAAATGTTGACATTAACCTATCCCCCAATTATAGATCAAGTTAGCATGAATTCTGGATTTGTCTATTTATTTCTAGCTATTGAGGGAGCTTTAGCCGCATTTTTAATTACTTATTATTCTAGGCTTAAATTAGAGGATAAACTCAAAAAACAGACAAGAAATATTGAAAAGGCCAGTGTTGTGGTTGAGGAGAGCTCTGATAAAGTAAAATCTTTGCAGGCTAAAATTGATACTCTTGAAATAGCATTAAAAGAGGCTTTAAAGAAATAAATAAGAGTTTTATCAGATTAAATATCTCACCTTTTTTAAGGTGAGATATTTTGTTAATAATGATAATGAGATTGATAGGGCTTAGAGCCTTGTATGATGAATCCAGTTAATTAGGTAAAATATTTGAGTGGTTAAGGAATGTTTGAACGGATAAAGATTGTTTAGAGCCTCAGT
>MFRQ01000088.1 GCA_001784615.1 Candidatus Melainabacteria bacterium RIFOXYA2_FULL_32_9 | reverse complement strand
CAATCTGGAAATCCATAACGGAGAAACTGTTGGTCTGGTAGGAGAGTCCGGTTGTGGAAAGTCTACTACAGGCAGATGTATCATTGGATTAACAAATCCTACAGCCGGAAGCATAAAATATAATGAAATTGAGCTGGTTAATGCTGATAACAAAATCATTAAGTCATGCAGAAAAAAAATGCAGATCATTTTCCAAAATCCATATTCAAGCTTAAATCCGAGGATGACTGTAAAGAAAACCCTGGAAGAACCTTTGATTATTCATAAAACTATTCCTAAAAGCGAGATAAATAATAGAATTTCTGAATTGTTAGATATGGTTGGATTAAATCCTAATATTTTAAACAGATATCCTCATGAGTTTTCCGGGGGACAAAGACAAAGAATAGGAATAGCAAGAGCTTTAGCTCTAAAACCTGAATTCATAGTGGCTGATGAGCCTGTAAGTGCTCTTGATCTTAGTATTCAAGCACAAATAATAAATCTTCTCCAGGATCTAAAGAAAGAATTAGGCCTAACATATCTTTTTATTTCACACGATTTAGGAGTAGTAAGATATGTAAGTGACAGGGTAGCTGTGATGTATCTGGGAGAAATAGTTGAACTTGCACCTGTAGATCTTTTATATTCTAATCCACAGCATCCTTATACTAAAGCATTATTGAGTGCCGTTCCTGTTCCATCTCCTAATTCTAACTTGTCTAAAAGAATCTTATTGCAAGGAGATTTACCAAATCCTGCTAATCCGCCAAAAGGGTGTAAATTTCATACAAGGTGTAATTATTCAATGGAAATTTGTAAAACTCAGGATCCTGAATACAAAGAACTTGAAAAAGGGCATTTTGCCAAATGTCATCTATTATCCTGATTTAAAGCTTAAAAAAACCCCTTCCTTTTTAAGGAAGGGGTTTTTCAGATAGTTTAAAAATCACTTTTAGTCTTTTTATATAATCCAAGCCCAACAGGCTTAAATTTATTCAAATCACCCATAAGATTATAATTATCTTTAGTGACTTGATCTATTTTCATTCTTAGCTTTTCATTTTCTACTTTACACTTAATAAGCTCAACCACAACATCATCGATGCCTTCAAGTTTTTCATCGATAATGCTAGTTAGTCTCTTGACAATATCATCTCTTGCATCAACTACAGTATTAACAATAGCATTAAGTCCAGAATCATCACTAATAGGTTTGATAGAGCTGCCTGCAAGTGCTAAAGCAGTGCTTTCACCATTTCCTTTTTGATCAAGCACTTTCTGAGTTTTGTCATACAAGTCTTTAATCTTCTTCAAGACTTCTACATCATTTTTAAAGAAGAATATTCTTCCTGTAGAATTATCTTTTTTAGGAAAAACGCTGACTTCTTTACATAAGCGCTGTATTTCCTGATTATCAGTGTTTAAAAGCTTTCTAACTTCAGAAGGAGAAAATATTTTCTCATTATCTACAAGCTTTTGTTCCCCATTTATCTCCATAACTGTGTCCAAAGTACATTCCCCTATAAATTAAACTACTCCACTCCTTATAAACATATAAGTCTGACCAATAAAATAAATATATCACAGTATTTTTATTAAAACCTCTAAAAAATGGGCAAAACCATCCATTTTTGAAAGTTATTATCCAATTTCTTCTATAATTTAAAAACGTTAACAATCCTTTAAATTTGTCTTTTTATTAATGATAATGGCTATTAACGTTCAAAAAATTACCTGTAAAAATTAACTAATTCTAATAATCTTTTTTGAAAAACTTAATTTTTGTAAAGAAGTATTTATATATATTAAATTTTTAATAGTAATATACCGATATAACATAATAAAGAGCTTTTAAATATTGAGAATACTAAAATGAGAAAATATTCATCTAAAAAAGGTAATAATTTGTTTGAATATACACTTACAGCTTTACTTGTAGGAGCTGTAACAGGGTATTCTTTGTATTCAATAAGCCCTAGCACGTTCACAAACTTTTTTACAAGTGTGTTTTACGGCGGTTCAACATCGGGTAGTACAATTACCATTGGACCTATAGGAGAGTAGCACTATTTAAGGTTTTTGACTTTTATTTAAAGAACATTTATGCACAAATATACCTGTAAAATCATTTTCTTTATCTTCATTACATGCTTTTTTAAGTGATGATTTCATATTTTCAGAGATGTTTGAAAAAGTAGAGAAAAAGAACACAGTATCAAATTTTTTACTAATTTCATAAAGATTATCCTCGGTTATAGAAAATTTATATTCAATTATATTTATTTTGCCCTGATACTTCTGAAATTTATCAAAATAATACGAATACATAAATGGATGCCTATCTACAAAAATAGCAGTATTTTCTGCATAATTATCCATTACATATTTACTTGCTTCTCTCCATTGCTGCTTATAAGGCTGATAAAAAGTTTTATTATTATCTAAAATATTATTCCCCGGAACAAACAAAAACAATAAAAAGCTTGCCAAAGATATTATAAAGATATAAATAGTATTTTTTATCCCGATAAAAAAGGGATTCAAAGATATTAAAATTGGTATTAACAAATAAACAGGGGATAAAATCACAATAAAATATCTGGGATAGAATACAGGTACGGTTTGAGATATTAAAAATATAACCAAAACAGGAAATAATGCTAAATATAATAAAGCAATAATCGGACTTCTAAGATTTGTCTGCTTTATTTCAATAAAAAGTTCTTTTTTAATTACGCTTATGAGAATAGGGATGAGTAAGAAAATTATTAATTTCTTATTAAAAATAAAATCTAATAATAAGCTGATAGAAGTAATGTCAGGCTTTGAAATCCAAAATTGTTCGCTATTTACTACCTTAATATAAGAATACTGTGTAAAAAGCCAGGGCAAAAAAGTACAAGCAAACATTAGTATAAAAAACAGCATCTCTTTGATATGCCTTTTAACATGTAAAGAGGCAATTAACAAATAAACTAGCTGAAAAAAGATAAAGGCTGCTCCAAAATAATGCAAATATGATGTAAAAATACAAATAAACCAATAAATAATTAATTCTTTTTGACTTATTTCGGAATTATCTATCTTTTTTAATAAATCCAGCCAGTATAAGGTCGAAATTGTAGAAAATAACAAAACAAAACTATAATTTCTGGCTTCCTGTGAATAAACAATAGCAGCACTGGATAGAGCAATTAATATTGTTGAAGAAGTTGCTATATATTTATTAAATATGGTTTTAGAAAATAAATACATAAAAACTATAGCTAACACTCCAGCTATAGCACTTGGTAGTCTAATCAGGATTTCAGAGCCACCAAGAGTCGTTATCCAGCTATATAAAAACAAGGGGTATAATGGAGGGTGTAAATCATTTAATAACAATGCCTGTAGCATATCAAGATTCTTATAAATTGCAGGGAATATTACAACCAGCTCATCAAACCATAATCCCTGAATATCAAGACCATAAAATCTAACAAAAACACCTAGTAATACTGCAATAACCAGATAAAGTTTATAAGATTTAAATTTTGATAAAAAATTAATCCACACACTTAATTCTCACTAAAATAGATAATATAGCTTATTATAGACCATAAAACATTTATTATTTCCATAAAATAACAAAAAATCTCAAATCGTTGTATTGTCATCCCGAACCATGTGCTGAACTTGTTTCAGTATTGTTTCGGGATCTATCCGATTGGCAACATTGGAAAGATGCCGGATCAAGTCCGGCATGACAAAAATGGCTTCATCCCTTATGATTCTCTCAGATATTTGCCACTCATTTTTTTACCATCACCAAACATTTTTAAGTGAAATTACAAAGGAAGATCAGCTTAAAAGCTGATCTTCCTTAAAAACATATCATTAACTACACATTAGCTGATAATAAAGATTTATAAGAATTCAAAGATTCTCTATATATTTTAGAAATGACATCTTTATCTGATTGAGTTGGAGCAAGACTTAATAATAGACCTAAAGAAGGTGTTTCTAAAGCTAGATTGGTCAATTTTTCAATATCTCCTTCTGTAAAGCCTTGGTCTTTTAATTTTGAAGTTACACCCACGCTAAATAACCAGTCTTCTACTCCAAAAGCAGCTTTGTCAGCTTCATCAGGAGTGCCTTTTAGCCCTGGAACTACAGGAGATAATATGTCAGCAAGAATTTGACCTGTTACAGGGTAAATTTGTTTAATAATCGCCGGTAATAACATTGATAATCCAAGTCCATGGGATAATTCTGGTTTTACACCGCTTAATGGATGTTCAAGAGCGTGTGTAAAATGTAATAAACCATTATCAAAAGATATTCCAGCTATCAATGAAGCATAAAGCAAATAATACCTTGCTGTTAAATCATTAGGATCTTTTATAGCAGCAGGTAAATATTTACTGATTAATCTTATGGTTTCTTTTGCCAACAATATAGAATAAGGTGAAGCAACTTTTGTTGTTGCTGCTTCTACAACGTGATTCAATGCATCAATAGATACATATAAAGTTTGCTCATTAGGTAGCTTTGTCATTAAAGCAGGATCATCGATTGAGTATAAAGGATAAATGCAATCATAAGCAATAGCTGGCTTATACTCTTTTTCAGGAATACTTACAACTGCGAATCTATCAACTTCGGTTCCTGTTCCATGAGTTAAGTTAATAGTTATTACTGGAACAGCTTTTGTTGGGGTAAATTTATATTCGTATAAATCTCTTGCTGTTTTATCAGAATATTTTAATAATATTGCTGCACTTTTTCCTGCATCAATTGGACTTCCTCCACCAATTGCTAAAACCGCTTGAGCTCCAAGTTTTTCTCCAACTTTAACAGCTTCATCAACTTGGTCTACAGTTGGATTTGGGGTAACTTTGTCATAAATTTCATAATTAATGTTATTTTCTTTAAAAGCTTTCTCCGTATGTTCCCAAGCTCCTGTAATTTTATAAGAGCTTTTCCCTGATACTACCAGGATTTTACTGATTCCATTTTGAGCTAATTCCTTTACAATATCATTTATTTTGGTTATTGCACCAACTCCAAGATAAACGGTGGTTTTAGCTCTAATTTCTCTAATTTCATTAATATTTATAGCATTTTCCCACATAATTCTCTCCTATCACCTACTTGCTATAGAAATAATAACTTTTAATTAATTTTACAATAAATATAAAACCTATCCAATAATTAAAGTCCAAAATCCCTTACACTTCTAACTCTACTGGAGATTACCAATATTTAAGCTAATTTGTATTATTTCTATATAGGAAAAACTCATTTATAAAAAAGGAGTATGCAATGCCTGAATTTTATCCTCCAGAACCAGAATCAGACAAGAAATATCCCTTTGGTACAAAAGCAATATTAGCAGTATTTAAAGAAACTAAATTTCCGATAACCAGGCAGGAAATTCTGCAAAATTACGGCAACAAGGAAGTTGAGTATAAAACAGGTGAAACAATGAAAGTTAGCGAGATATTTGGTGATACCAAAGTAGATAAATTTAACTCACCCGATGATTTGGTACAGGTTTTTCACGAAAAATTATCCCAGCAATAGCTTTTTATCTGAACAAAATCTGGGAGAGACCTACTATTAATTTCAGTCTCTCCCATTGCTATCTATTATAATTTATTTAAAATTTAAAATAACTGTCTTATTGTCTATTTATATTACCTAATCCTTAATCCAGACAATTTTAAACCTTGAATTACCTATTATACTTAATTATTTATGCCGTAATAATCTTAAATCTTTTTAAAACTGTTCAAAATTTAACAGGCTAAAATCCAAACAAGGTATATACATCTAGAGGATGAGCTAAAAATATTATCAATAGATAATTTATCTTTATTAAATAGTTTTTATCAATAACAAGGGGAGATTAGGAATGAAAAAATTTATAGTTGCATTTTGTTTATTAGGAGCATTAGCTCAACCTGTTTTGGCACAACCTTTTGTTGGAGCAGCATGCCCAGTAATGCAGCAACCAGTAATGCAATGCCCAACTATGCAACCTGCTATGCCAACAGGAGCAGCGTGTCCGATAATACAACAACCAACAATGCAATGTCCTCCTGTACGACAAGCTGTACCAACAGGGGCTGCTATTCCAATAACTCCATTTTGCCCAGTCCAACCACTTCAAGCACCAACAGGTGCAGCAGCTCCAATTTGCGTACCAGTAATGCCACAACAACCGGTAATCACTCCACCACCAACTATGCCTCCAGCACCAACAGGTGGGGCAGCCCCAGCAAGAGAACCAGTTAGAGGTCTTTGGTAATAGTTAATAACAAATAAAATAAATGCAGGTTTATAACCTGCATTTATTTATTATAAAAAAGTAATGCAAAGCAAGCCCAACCGTCATAATCACTATTACGTTCATAATTTAATTCCTATAGGCTTAATACCATTTTCCTGAATATGCATTAGAAGAAGATTAAAAAACAATTTGTTATATTCCATTTGCGCTTAAAGCTCTTGCTGAACAACCCCAACTTGTATTCCAGGTACCGGAATTGCTGGTACATTGGCTTCCATCACCATTACTTCCAAAAGGATAAACTACGTAAGCCTCATTTTTTTTAACTATCCAAGCCCAGAAAAAATCTTTACCAAACATGTTCGGAGGTTTTTTACCATTTACATCAACAAAAATATATCCACATATTCCAGTTAATGAACCGCTAGTACTTTTACAAAAACCCTGTCCACTATCTCCATAAGTGAAAAAATATATAAAACTACCGCTAGGAAGAATTGCTGATGAAACACTGGCTACAGAACTATCTCAACCTTGTCTATTGTTATTTT
This sequence comes from Candidatus Melainabacteria bacterium RIFOXYA2_FULL_32_9, assembly GCA_001784615.1. Lineage (NCBI taxonomy): Bacteria > Bacillati > Candidatus Melainabacteria > Candidatus Melainabacteria bacterium RIFOXYA2_FULL_32_9. The sequence continues at coordinate 1,504 of MFRQ01000088.1, read as the reverse complement.
CATACCATATATATTTTACTCCTGAGATATTTCTCCAAAGATCTTTCTTTATAAACTGCATTACATTTTCATAGCTGGCTCTCATTGTTACATCTGAAGTAAAATCAATCTCTGCATAATTGGTTTGAATAATTGTAGTAGCATTAGAAATTTCAGCAAAAACTTTTCGCCATCTCGTAATTAATTCAGTGTCACTAACTCTGTTTAATAAAGCTGGAATAGTCATAGAAGATATAATTCCAACTATGGTAAGAGTAAGTAATATTTCTGCAAGAGTAAATGCTTTTCTATTTAATTCGTTCATACATTCTTAACACAATCCAATAAAATTAATTATACATTGTCTTGCACAGTAGTTGTAGTTAGTTAGGTCAAAATTTTGACCTAACCTACAATTTAGCTACTTATGATTCATTGTATTTTTTATTAGGGGTTTTAAGTTTTATAAGATCGGAGGATAAATTAGCTTATTGCACGACAAACTGTTTTATTGCCAAAAAATTAATACTCTTTTTGCTAATGTCATTTTGTTTTAAATCAGGAATTATATAAAAAGATAATATCAATGGTTATACGCTAAATGAGACCAAAAAAGCGTTATGAAAGAGTCTAATCTAAAAAAGCAGCATACAAAACAGGCTATTAAAGAACGATTAACTCTATCTAAAGGACACAGCTATTTAGGTGATTCTATATTAGGAGCAATGGATGGAACAGTTACTACGTTTGCTATTGTGTCAGGTGCTACAGGAGCAGGGTTTAGGCCTGAAATAGCTATTATATTAGGTCTTGCAAATTTATTTGCTGATGGGTTTAGTATGGCTGCCAGTAATTTCTTGAAGACAAAATCAGATAAAGGAGTTATTGAAAAAGCAAGACGAACTGAAGAACAGCATATTAAGCAAATGCCTGAAGGAGAACGTGAAGAAGTACGACAAATCTTTCGTAAAAAGGGATTTGAAGGAGAAACATTAGAAGAAATTGTTAGTGTTATAACACAGGACCGGCAACGTTGGGTTAATACCATGCTTACTGAAGAATTAGGCCTAACATTGGAAACACCTAAACCTGTTTCAGCAGCATTATTCACTTTTTTATCATTTTGTATAGTTGGCTTTATACCTCTATTACCATTCTTAACTATGACTTATATAGAAGGCTATAACGTATTTCTTGTAAGCAGTTTATTAACTGCACTCAGTTTTTTCACTATTGGTATAACTAAAGGAGCTATTTTAAAACAAAACAAATTTCAATCAGGCTTAGAGACATTATTTATTGGGATAGGAGCAGCTTCTTTGGCTTATATAATCGGTTTATTAACAAAAGGAATCACTATATAACTTCAATTGCAGGTTAATTTTATTAAAAAATTCTCAAAGCAGCTACCCATTTGAGAATTTTTTAATTTGTTAAGTCAAGAAAGGAGAACTATATGCCAAAATCTAAAGGTCAGCAATTTCCTCCTCAACATCAAGAACAACAACCCGGTAAAACTGAAGAA
>MFRQ01000087.1 GCA_001784615.1 Candidatus Melainabacteria bacterium RIFOXYA2_FULL_32_9 | reverse complement strand
AAGTCTTAAAGACTGGGTCAAAGTAAGTCTCATCCCTTCTTTTTTATTTAAGCACGGATTAAATCGATAAGCAGGGTCAAATTAATTTGACCCTGCTTTTATATAAAGGATTGCAGTCCATAAATTGGGTTTAAACTAGATTACAAAGTTAAAAAACTCTCTTATATCTACTTCTAGAGCTTCTGATATCTTTTTTAAGAGTATTAGTGAAGGATTTTGTTCTCCTCGTTCAATAGTGCCAATGTAAGAAGTTGCACTATTCACCATTTCAGCTAACTTTTCTTGTGATAGCTTTTTACTTTTTCTAATAATGCTTATTTTTAAGCCAACTTTTCTAAGAAATTCTTTATCATCCATAATAATTTAGTTTATATAATTGACCGTTTGTATTCTACAAGTTATACTTATTAAAAAGTAGATATATCTACTTTTTAATAAGTAAATGATGTAAATATTGTAGGTGTTAAATTATGAATGAAAAGTTAAAAATCCTTATAAATGAGGCAAGGAATAACATGTTGGCCTCTGTTAATGATCTATTTAATATTATAGAAATAATTGTTGACGATATAGAGCAATTAAAATCAATTAAATTGGTAGAAAGAAAATAGCATATAGTACTCTATAGATTCTATATAGTAATGTTCCTGTAACAACTGATGATTTTAGCAAAGTTCAATTATTTCAAAGGCATCAGTCGTTAACATAAGTTAGGTGATATTATCACCCAAAAAATTTCTAAATTTGTACAATAAAGGGTGTATGCAAAATCAATTTTTATTTTTATAAAAGCTCGACATATCGTTGAGCTTTATTTATTACACCAGTGTAATAAGAAACTTGCTTTATTAAGCCTATATCCTGATATAGCAGGAACTAGTTGCTATAAAATTAGTCTTATATTTATATACCCTTAAAGGGAGTTACACATAAATAGGTTTTTGAAGAAAGCTGTTTAGATATTCATTATCTCGGTCTCATTCGGAACATATTAATTAGCAAAAGGAGCCAAGATAATGGCATATCAAAACAAAATTTTACAATGTATGGATTGTGGTTATGATTTCGAATTCACAATCAGTGAACAAGAATTCTACGCTGCAAAAGGTCTTACAAACCATCCAAAGAGATGTAAACCTTGTCGCATAGCAAGAAAAAATTCAAAAAACTATAGCGACAAAAATAATAACGATGAAAGAAAAATGTATGACGTAGTTTGTGCAGATTGCGGTGGAAGAGGTCAAGTGCCTTTCAAACCATCTGGAGTCAAACCAATTCTATGTAAAAGCTGTTATTTAAAGTCTAAAAAACCAGCGTAAAATTGAAGAAAAGAGCCTTATAAGGCTCTTTTTAATATTATAAAATTATGCTCTATCAGATAAGGAAAATAATTTATATTTCTGCTAATGTCTACTGTTTATCGATATTAATTATAATTAAGAGTGTCAATTATGCTGACTATAAGAGAAAAAATAATCCTTGCTATTCTTACACGTCATATTATTCAATTTAATTATAAAAAAGAGAACGGTGAAATGGGAGCCAGAACGGGCGAACCATATGAAATCAGGAAAACTAAGGCTGGAAAAGAAATCCTAATCGTATGGGATCTATCGAGAAATTCCTGGCGCAGCTTTCGCATGGAAACAATCAGGGGCGTCAAAATCCTGAGAAAACATTTTAGAAGTAGACGGCAAGGGTACCAAGAAGTATCTTGACTTGAGAAAACATTGTGAATTATAAATCCCGCCTGTTTACATTAAGCTATATTATTTATGGTGCTTGCCTAGAATAATATTTAATGATTGGTAATAGATTTCTAATATTTGCAGTTTTCGGTATTTATAAAATTTAAAAAATCGTCCAAACTGTCATTACGAGGAAGCTGCACTATTAAAGTCTCTAATAATGATCTTAATATCAAGATTGATGATCTTATAAAAGTGACTGTGTTACCGTGGCAATCTTTCCAATGCTCACCGGATAGATTGCCACGCCTGCGTTGCAGGCTCGCAATGACATTCTTTATTATTAGTACATTTCAACACTTTCTAGGCAAGCACCTTATTTATTCTTACCAAATTTATTACCGGGTTTCTTATTTTCACCAGGTTTACCATACTTTTTCCTGGAAGAGCCGGTTTCTTTGTAAGAATCATTTCTGTTTTTTCCTGAATATCTGGAAGGGCTGCCGTCTTTCTCAAGTGCACTTTTGTTATCACTATTAGCTCTATTATATGGCTTATCGCCTTTTGTTGAGTCTGATTTTCTATTGTCTGAAGATCTAAACGGCTTGTATTCGGGTTCACCTTCATTTTTTCTGTTATATGTCTTTTTTTCACCGTCAAAAGGTTTAGAATCTCTAAAAGAGTCGTTTCTTCGTCCTGCTGGTCTTGAGGGTTTATATTCTTTTTCGGATTCATTCTTTCTATCGTAAGCCCTTTTTTGTCCATCAAAAGGCTTATCCTGAGAATCATTTCCTTTCCTTCGAGGAAATCCGGATCGTCTATCTTCTTTTTCGAATTTGGCAAATTTATTGGACCTGTTATCAGAAGATCTTCTAGGGGGTCTTACTTCCTCAATAGGGGCTTCAAAATCAACAGTATGATCAAAGCCTTCATTTTCTTTTTCAATGGTTATCTTAAGCAGAGCTGCTGCAATATCAAGAGAAGTATATTCTTCTCCCATAAAAAGCTCAATCTGGTTAACATATTTGCTCAAATGCCCTGCTTCAATGATTTCAGTTATTTTGGAGGCATAAGAATTTATTTTTGTAAGCTCAATTTCATCTATGGTTGGAACCGACTGTCTTTGAATCTTGATTCCATTAGCTCTTTCTATTCTTTTCAGGTTATAGACTTGTTTGCCTGTAACAAATGTAAAAGCAGTTCCTGTTTTTCCTGCTCGTGCTGTTCTACCTATTCTGTGGGTATAATCTTCATCATCTCTTGGCAAGTCATAATTGAAGACAGCCTCTATATCATTTACATCTATACCTCTACCTGCAACATCAGTCGCAACAAGTATTTCAACAGATCCATTTCTAAATCCGTTCATTACTTTATCACGCTGATTCTGACTCATATCTCCATGTAGAGCATCTGCAAAGTATCCACGTGTTTTTAAATCATTGACAAGCTGGTCTACCTGGCTTTTTGTATTGCAAAATACAAGAGCCAGCTTGACATTATGGATATCTAATAAACGAGCAAGTACTTCTGGCTTATTTTTTTCCTGTATTTCAAAGTAAACCTGCTGAATCTTCGGTGCATTAATTTTTTTATTCGTTACGTTAACAATGACAGGATCTTTTTGATACTGCTTTGTCAATTCCAGAATATCCTTGGCCATAGTTGCAGAGAACATTATAGTTTGTCTTTCTCCTTGACTATCTTTGAGTATAGTCTCCATGTCTTCTCTGAATCCCATATCAAGCATTTCATCGGCTTCATCAAGAACTACAGTTTTCACAGAATTCATTTTTATTGAGCCTCTTCTCATATGGTCCATTGTTCTGCCAGGAGTTCCTATTACTACCTGAACACCTCTCTTTAATGTTCTAAGTTGCCTTTCTATTTCCTGACCGCCATAGACAGGAATTACCCATAAATTTTCCTTGTATTTCATAAGTTTACGAAATTCTTCGGATACCTGAATTACAAGCTCTCTTGTAGGACATAAAATCACTGCCTGAAGTTCTTTGCTTTCAGGGTCAAGTCTTTCTATTAGTGGTATTGCAAAAGCTGCTGTTTTGCCTGTGCCTGTCTGCGCCTGCCCTATTAAATCTTTCCCACTTAATAATATTGGAATTGCCTCAGATTGAATTGGTGATGCTTCTTCAAACCCCATATCTTTTATCGCTGTAAGCGTTTCTTTAGATAATCCAAGCTCTTCGAATCTTAATTTTGTCATTTTATTGCTTCTTTCAATATTTAAATGCTCTCCCACATTCCTAGAATGTAAGAGAGCATTTAAATTACATTAAAGGTTTAATATTTTTTCTTATTATACTTCAAAGATTTTTGAATAAATAACTTGAATTGCTAACTAATTTTAGCCCAAATTCTCAAAAACCCACCCCTGCCGCCCTAAAGGTGGATAAAGGGCAAAGCCCTTTATCAAATCTATATAATTTTTGAGAATTTTAATTTAGTTATATCAAGCTCTTTATTCAAGAATCTTGGCAATTTATTTTGCCATCAAAATAAATCTGGAATCAATGATATTATTCTAGGATAATCCAGAAAATATTAATTCAATGAATTTCTTCATTCATATGCAAAAATTCTCTCTTGAAAAAAGTTTAAATTTATTAGCAAATTTTTTTTTGAGTGTGTTTTATATAAGTATGAATTATAAAAAATTGATTTTAGAGTTTATAAACAAAAAAAGGAAGGCAAAAATGGAAGTTACCCCTTTTAGTTTTGGATTAAAGGCTATTAATGAAGGTAGGAATAAACCGTCAAAACGAATAGCAGAAACTCAAGTTCAAGAATTAAAAAATCCTGTTAATTCTAGTGGTCAGTTTGTAACAACAGCACAGTATCTTTCTTCTTTGGGTAATGTGCATTTTGGATCTTCAGAAAGGTACTCATCTGTGATGAATAATAAGAATAATCGAGCCGCTTTAAATCCAGGTCCAGTATTTGGCTCACAAAAACCGACTGAATTACACCTGAAGGATTATACGCCTCCTTCGCATTTGATTGACAAGACTGATCTCACATTTGAACTACTTGCAGAAGATAATGTAGTAGTATCATCCAAGTTAAAGGTGCGTCCAAATCCAATTTCGAAAGATTCTCCTAACACTATTAAACTGAATGGGGCACCAGAATCAGCTCCAGAAGGTTCTAAAACACCAACTATGGAACTATTGGAAGTAAAGGTAAATGGCCGTGTGCTTTCTAAAGATGAATATACCCGTGAAGATGATGAACTCATTCTCAAGAATTTGCCCAATAGTGAATTTACTCTAGAAACTAAAACACGTATTAATCCAAAAGAAAATCGTTCATTAAATGGTCTTTACACCTCAGGTGGCAAATTCGTGACACAATGTGAGCCAGAAGGCTTTAGAAATATGACTTTCTATCTGGATCGTTCTGATGTAATGAGCGAATTTACTACAACTATCGTCGCTGACAAAGGTAAATATCCACAATTGCTTTCTAATGGGAATCCAGGTAAACGCACAATTACTGAAGACGGACGTGAAAAGATTACCTGGCATGATCCGTTCAAAAAACCATCTTATCTCTTTGCGCTAGTAGCAGGTGATTTGGCAGTTAAAGAAGATACATTTAGGACTAAATCAGGTCGTGACGTAAAAATCCAAATATTTGTAGATAAAGGTGATGAGAATAAAACCGATCACGCTATGAAATCAATTAAAGATGCCATGAAGTGGGATGAAGAACGTTTTGGTCGTGAATATGATCTTGATTTGTTCCAGATTGTAGCCACAAATGATTTTAATTTTGGTGCTATGGAGAATAAAGGGCTGAATATTTTTAATTCTTCAGCAATTCTGGCAGACCCTCAAACAGCAACAGATTCCCGTTATGAATATGTACAGGGCACGCCAGGACATGAATATTTCCATAACTGGACTGGTAACCGTGTAACTCTGCAAAAACCGTTTGACCTTACCTTGAAAGAAGGTTTAACTGTGTTTAGAGATCAGGAATTCACTTCTGATTTAAATTCCCGTGAAGTAAAACGTATTGATGACGTAACTTATATGCGTACAAACCAGTTCCCTGAAGATGCAAGTGCAATGGCGCATCCTATTCGTCCAGCTTCAGTTGGCTCTATTGAAAATTTTTATACACCAACTGTTTATCAAAAAGGAGCAGAAATTATTCGTATGATCCATACAATGCTGGGTGAGAAAGATTTTCGTAAAGGTATGGATTTATACTTTGATCGCCATGATGGTCAGGCTGTAACTACAGAAGATTTTATAAAGGCAATGGAAGATGCATCAGGCAAAGACTTTAGTCAATTTGAAAAAACCTGGTATAACCAGGCTGGTACTCCAACATTGGATGTAAAAGATTCATATGATCCTGAAACAAAAGAATATAAACTAACTGTTAAGCAATCTACCCCACCAACTCCAGGGCAACCAACAAAGGAACCTTTCCATATTCCAATACGTGTTGGTCTATTGGATTCTAAAGGAAATGATATTCCGTTACAGTTAGATGAATCACAGGCAGATTTATTGACAAATGGTGATATTCTGAATTTGAAAAATGATGAAACTACCTTTGTATTCAAGAATGTTCCTGAAAAACCCATTCCATCTATATTACGTAACTGGTCGGCGCCTGTAAAGCTCAATTATGACTATAATCGTGATGATCTTACATTCCTGATGGCAAAAGATAATGATGGTTTTAACCGTTGGGAAGCAGGTCAAAAACTTGGTATAGATGTATTAAAAGAGCTAATTGAAGCTCATCAAAATGGTAAACCCAGAAAAGTTGACGATCATTTGATAAAAGCGTTCCAGGGAGTTCTTGAAGATAAAGAGCTTGATCCTGCTCTAGCAGCACGTACCTTAATGCTACCAAGTACAAGCTATCTATCAGAACTTTATCCTGATGGAAAAGTAGATATAGATGCTATTTTTGCTGCACGTAAACAGGCAAAAAAAGAAATCGGTAAAGCACTTGAACCTATGTTATTAAAGCGTTTTAATGAGAGTTGTTCTACTGAAAATAGAGCCTATGAATGGAATAAGGAAGATGCAGGTCAGCGAGCAATAAAAAATACTGTACTAAATTATCTGGTTACCGCAAATCCTGAAAAATATCTCAATTTAGCGATAGAACAGTTTGATCGTGCAAATAATATGACAGATAGTCGCGCTGCATTAGGTATTATTCTTGATCATGCGGATGAAAAAACACGTACAGAAAAACTGAATTCATTCTATCAGAAGAATAAAGACAATCGGTTAGCTATTGACCAATGGTTTGCTGATCAGGCATTTGCAGACCGTCCTGATGTGCTAGATAATGTCAAAACATTATTAAAGCACGAAGCTTATGATGCGAAAAACCCAAATTGTGTTCGCAGTCTTGTTGGTGGATTTGCTTCAAATACCAAGCATTTTCATAATATAGATGGTTCAGGATATAAATTTCTCGCAAATCAGATAATTGAAATTGATAAATTCAACCCAATGCTTGCCGCAGGTCTTTCCAAACGTCTATCTACACCGCATAGGTTTGATAATAAGCGTCAGGAATTGATTAAAGAGCAATTGGAACGTATCCGTGACAATGTAAACTCAAATAACGTGAAAGAAATTGTTAGCAAAAGTCTTGATCTGCTCTCAGCAAAACAGACTGAAGGAACATCTAATTGAACTTTCTGAAAAATAAGGTGATTGAAGATTTAGAACTTTAAAAGCTCAATAATCAGAATACTCTACCTTGTGCTACGTAACTCCTGTTATCAATTTGACAAACTTGTAAATAGCTAAATCTTCTATTTGTCTTGATATATACTATAAACTATTTTAATTTAAGCTATCCTGAATCAGGAGTGATGCATAGGTATATTCATGACACAAGACCTTATCCTGCCTGCTTTTCTGATTATTCAAATTTTCTTTAAATAAACGAGCAATAAAAAATGCGTAAGTATTTTTTTCGCTGTCCTTAATAAGGAGGTAAGAAAAAATTCTTACTGGATGTCATGCCGGACTTGATCCAGCATCTTACCAATGTTGCCAACTGGTTAGATCCCGAAATAAATTCGGGATGACATTTAAAATTTTATGTAAAAACTTTTTCTTGCTTACTTATTATCAGCATTAAGCAAGTTTTGAGAAACGGTGTTGTCCCAGAAATGTTTTTTGGGAATTTCCCTGTGCAGGTTTTACCTCAGCTGTCTTATTTTTGTCCTGCCCTAGTTGATAAACCTTTTTGCCCAATTTTTCCCCTAAAGGAGGTAATATTCTGCTTGATATGTAATCTAATAAAGCGCCTATGCCAATAAAAATACTTATTCTTTTAGGCGTTAATGCTTTTTTTCGGGCAGTAAGAGCTCCAATAACTGCTCCATCTAGTCCACCCGTTATTATTCCTCTTAGACCTTCTGATTTTTCAATATTTTCTGCATTTCCAGCCTTACTTGCTTGAAAGTAAGATGGCATAAGATAAGCTGGTATATTGGGTGCAAAAGTGAGAGCTGCAGCTACAGCATTTTCCTTTCTGCTTTTTCCAGATATTATGCCAAGTGATTCTTGAAAACTTGTTTTAACTAATTGTAGCGTACTATTTCTCATTTTTATTGCACTTAAATGCTAACCTACTCAAAAACTTTTTGCTTTTATTAAAGCGAGATAAACTTTCCTGACAAATCTTTATATGTATTTTCATAAGTGGTAATATTATCACTCACATTAGAATCTTTCAATAATTTTAATAGTATAAATCTTTACAGATTAAACATTTTGAATTTTAAAAAAGCAAAATAACTTGTGAAAAGATGAAGACCCTGAAAAATAATTAAATAGTAGTTTATGTTAATGAGCAGATTGGTTAAAACAATAAAACCCATTAATATTCTATATCTAAGGTAAAATCCTGAGATTGAATGTGTAAAATGTTTAATAAGCGCATAATACCTATACTTATAGTAATTTTTGTGGATATAGTAGGCTTTGGGTTTATTCTGCCTCTTTTACCTTTTTATGCCAAAATTTTTGGGGCAAATGCTACTACTATAGGCTTTTTGTTTGCCTCTTACTCGTTTGCACAATTCCTAGCTGTGCCAATTTTTGGGAAAATATCTGACATATATGGTCGTAAATCTGCGTTGATAATCAGTACTATTGGTGATTTTATAGGGTTTTTAATGTTTGGTCTGGCAAGCTCGATTTTTATGCTTTTTGTGGGTAGAATTATTTCCGGTTTAACAGGAAGCAATTACGCAGTTGCGCAAGCATATATAAGCGATGTTACAAGTGAAGAAGAGCGTTCTAAAAGTTTTGGATTATTAGGTGCTACGTTTGGACTAGGGTTTGTAATTGGACCATTTTTAGGAGGTGTTTTAAGCATTTGGGGAATATCGACTCCTGCTCTTGTTGCAGCAGGCGTATCATTTTTTAACCTGATAGCAATTTATTTATTTCTGCCTGAATCCCTAAAAAGAGGAACTAACACTATAGAAAGCAGAATTTCACTAATACCAGATATAAGTCCAATTCTTCAAAGTAAAAAACTTATTGCTTTATTTAGCATAGATGCTGTATTTGGCTTTGCATTCATTATTTTTCAGGCAACTTTCTCGCTATATTCACAGTATAGATTTGATCTCAGTGCTCAAATGATAGGATATATGTTTGCTTATATAGGAATTTTAATCGTTCTGGTACAAGGGTATCTTGTTGGAAGATTATTAGAAGTATTTCAGGAAAGACCTCTAATATTTGCTTCTACTGTACTGATGACTCTTTCGTTATTGGGGTGGGCTTTCACGCAAAATATAATTATGTTATTGCTCATTCTTATTCCTTTATCATTAGCGGGTGGAATTTACGAGATTATAATTAGCAGCCTGTTGAGTAAATCGGTTGAGAAAAATAAAGTAGGCGAGATACTCGGCATATCTTCTTCTATTGATACTTTAGCAAGAATTATTGCTCCAGTGCTTGGTGGTTTTTTGTTTCAGTTTTTTGGAACCTCAGCACCAGGTATTTTTGCAACTATACTCACTTTAGGAATTCTTACTTTCATAATAAAAGTCAGGTGGGTAACTGAATGCAAAAAAGAATACCGTTATTTTTGATCAAAACTTTTAAGTAGTTTTATCTTTTTTAGTCCGTCTTTTATATAAAATTCTGATCTTTAATCAGAAACCGGTTATTAGCTAATTAAGTCGTAGTTTTAATTAATATAACTATAACAATTATCCAATCTACTTTTATAGTTAATATATTAAATTAAATATGGATTATTAATACTTATAAGAAGTGCCAAAGGCACATATATAAGGTTGAAATAGTTAAGGACTTTAATAGTGTGACTGAGTCACCTACAA
>MFRQ01000086.1:706-9020 GCA_001784615.1 Candidatus Melainabacteria bacterium RIFOXYA2_FULL_32_9 | reverse complement strand
AAGTTGACATATTTTTCTTTTTTTAACAAAACAGCTTCTTAATACATATAAATCATATTTTTAAAAAATTGGTAGTTTGTTTAAGACCTTCTCGTAATTCTATGTTATTTTTCCAATCTAAAAGCTTTTGTGCTTTTCTATTATCAAGCATGCTATCTCTAATATCTCCATTTCGAGCAGGAGTATGCGAAATCTCTGTATTATAACCCGTTATTTCTTTTAATATATCAAACAATTCGTTAATGCTAACTTGGCTATTAGAGGAAATATTTATTATTTCATTTTTTACATTGGATTTGACTGCTAGGATATTTGCTATTGCTACATCTTCTACATAAATAAAATCCCTAGTTTGATCTCCGCCGCCATGTATCTCAACAGGTTTATTTGATAAAATTTTATTTAAGAATATTGATATAACTCCTGCTTCGCCCTCGGCATTCTGGTGTGGGCCATAGACATTAGAAAAACGGAAAATAATATAATCAACCCCAAATAACTTTACATAATTCTCCATTGTCAACTTTGATAGTCCGTAAAAGGATAAATAGTTTGTACTATGTTCTTCATCCACCGGTAAATATTCCGGCATGCCATAAACTGCCGCAGTGGAGGCCACCATTATTTTTTTTATGCCAAATTTTTTGCATAAATTGAGAAGATTTATAGTTCCAACTACGTTTTCATTTATATCTTCTAATGGGTTTCTCATTGAAGCAGCAACACTAGCTTGTGCTGCATAGTGAGCAACATACTCAATTTTATTTTCAATAAAAATTTTTTCAAGATCAGAGCTTTTGATATCAATATTATAAAATTTTGCGTTAGAATTTAGATTTATTTTGTTGCCAGAGTTAAGGTTATCAGCAACAACAACCTGATAACCATTCTCAATAAAATTATTAACAATATGAGAACCTATAAACCCGGCTCCGCCAGTAACTAAGATAGACATAAATTCTCCAGCTTTAGTAGTAATTGTATTTTAATATAATAATGCGTACTTTGAAATCTCTAATATATAACTTTAAGTTTCCTATTTTTATATTTATTTAATTATTAAAGTACTTTGTTTTCAAGTATATTTATAGATATGAGAATAATAAAAAAGGGTAAGAGATGCTTTTTTATACAGAATTGGAAGGATTGATGACTTGGAAAAGAGACTGTGTCACTCATGATGACGGTTCGGGAAATTATACGATATTATTTGTCGATTTATACACTAATAATTCAATATTAATGGAGATTTCTAGGGCATGCTAAAGATCAGTAATAAATCAAAATATCCATAATTACTGATCTATAATTCCTGAAATTCCATTAATTACGGTCAGAGGGTGAACTGGGCATCCAGGAATATACAGATCAATTTTATATTTTTCTAAAAAATCTCTTTTAAGAGTCATAGAATTTTGAAAAATACCGCCACTTATGGCACAAGTTCCTGCAAGTATTATTATTTTAGGATCAGGTGTTGATAAATAAGCATCCTCAAGGGCTTTTCCCATATTTTCAGTAATGGGACCGGTTATGATTATTCCATCGGCATGCCGAGGAGACGCTACAATATCTATACCAAACCTTCCCATATCGAAGTTTACGTTTGAACAGGCATTTAATTCTAGTTCACAGCCATTACATCCTCCTGCTGAAACCTGCCTTAATTTTAGTGACTTGCAAAAGAGTTTTTTAATCTGCTTAGATGACTTAATAGCATTAGTTTCATAGTGATTCTGGGTTGTATTTGAGTCAACAATCAGGTGCTCAAGAGAAGTTGAGGAAATCTTATGAAAATTGGTAAACTTTATTACATTATTTGGACATTCTCTTTCGCAGTCTCCGCAGAATATACACTTACCAAGATCAATAGTATGGTCTTCGTTTATAGCATTTGCTGGACAAGTCGATAGGCAATGATAACAATTACTGCAGTTTTGCTGATTAATTACAGGTAGACCTCTAAATTTTTCGTTTATTACAGCTTTTTTAATATCGGGTATTGCCTGATCACCCTGATAAATTCTTGATTTTAATGTATCAAACATAATATTTATTCCTATAAATCATTTCCACAATATGAAAGATTAAAGCTTTTATTACAAAGAGGAAAGTCTGAGATTCCGTTATTTCTTACTGCAAGTGCAAGTCCATACCAGTTATTGAAAGACGGATCCTTAATTTTATATTTAGAAATCCTGCCTTCATTATCTGTCAATACTGTATGGAGTATTTCACCTCGCCATCCTTCTACAATTGAGACAACCATACTATTTTTAGAAAGCAAGTCTTCACTTTTCACTAGTAAAATATCATTATCATAAAGTTGAATCTGCGATAATAAAAGATTTATGATTTTTATTGACTGCTTTATCTCTTTATATCTGATATAAGCTCTGGCAAAAACATCGCCACTTTCAAGCATTTCCTTATTTATAGTTAAATTGTTATACCATCCCCAGGGATGGTCATCTCTTGAGTCAAGCGATAAGCCTGATGCTCGTGCTGCCATACCCACTAATCCAACTTGCTGTGCTTTTTCCTTATTAACTGTTCCTGTTTTTTCAAGTCTTGATAATACACTGGCTGAAGTAAACATAGCATATGCCATTCTATCAACATCTTTTAATACTTTATCTAAAGTTGCAGAAATTTTTTCATTCAAAGCTCCATCAATATCAAATGCAACTCCTCCTATTCTAATTAAACCCCTTCCAAAACGGCTACCGCATATTTCAAGGAGAGTATTAATTACCAGGGTTCTTGTAGCTCCAAATACAGCATTCCCCATAAGATAAGCTATATCATTTGCAATTGCTCCTAAATCTCCAACATGTATTGCAATTCGCTCTAACTCTAATGCAATTGCTCTTATTATGCTAGCTTTATTTGAAATCTCAATGTTTAGTAATGATTCAATTGCATTAGAATACGCAGTATTATGACCAATAACTGTATCTCCTGCTATTGATTCTGCAAGATGTGGCATAAAACGGTTATTATTTTTTACGAGTAAATCTTCCACCCCTCTATGTTGATAACCAAGTTGAATTTCAAGATGATAAACCTTCTCACCGTTACACATAAAGCGGAAATGTCCGGGTTCTATTACTCCGGCATGGATAGGCCCTACTGCCACTTCGTGGACTTCTTCCCCTTCCATTTGGAAGAATGGATAATTTTCTATAGTTTGAGTTTTATCAAATCTATTGTGACTATATCTAACAGGTTTTAACCAGGGATGTTCTAAAGGTTGAATTCCAAATTCTTCATACAATTCTCTTTCAAACATATGAAAAGCTGGAATTTTTTTTGTTATGGAAAGATATGACCCTTTTTCTTCTATGCAGGAAGATGAAATCAGAAGTTCAGAGTTATTATCATCAGCAAGTATTGTATATAATTTAACTCCGCAGACTTCATTATTTCCAAAAAAGCTTACAACCCTTTTATTAGTTCTATGTTGCCTGGTTATTTCATCTCTTAGCTCATCTATATTCAATACAGGTATTTCGTTTAAGTCTATGATCTGATTATTTTTTGAAATTTTCCATTTCATTTTATTCCTCTTTCAATTTAGAATAGTTTAGAGTGAAGACATAGCCAGGACTGCATTATTTATAATCTGATTTATGTAGGGGGGTATGTATATTCCAAGTACTAATGCTCCGGTTATAAATATTATTTGTGGTAGATACATAGCTAAATTGATTTTTTGTAAGCCATATTCTCTCTGGGGAACTTCAATATCCCCAAAACTCATTTTTATAACTGATTTACCAATTCCATAAATAATTACTGTCAAAAGAATCATAATAATTAATGCAGGAATGATTTGATTCTTTTCTAACATAGTTTTTAACAATAAAAACTCGCTTAAAAATAATGGAGAAGGAGGTAATCCGGCTATTCCTACAAAACTTAATATCCATAGCCATCCTGTCATCTTATCAACTTTTAATATTCCACTAATTTCACTTATCTTTTTGGTTTCAAACCTCTTTAAAATATTTCCTGCTGTTAGAAAGAATGATGCCTTGATAAGGGAATGTCCTATCAGATGAAGCATTGCAGCATATACTCCCAGTCCTCCGACAGCTATTCCTATTGCGATAATACCCATATTCTCTATAGAAGAATAAGCAAGCATTCTTTTGTAGTTATTTATATTGAAAACAAATACTGCAGTTATAAAAAGGGACAGGATTCCCATTGAAATGAGTAGAATTCTTGCATAATGGTCTAGATGAGTTAATTCCATTAATTTGAAAACTCGTAGAATAATCAAAAATGCAGAATTTAATAAGGCTGCTGATAATAAAGCTGAAATAGGGGAAGGTGCTTCTGAATGAGCATCAGGAAGCCACGAATGGACAGGAGCTAAGCCCATCTTTGTACCAATTCCAATAAGGATGAATACAAAAGATAATTTAAGCCAGAATGGATTTAATTTAGCTGCATTAGTATATAAATCACTGAAAAATAAAGAATTTATACTTTCTGTACTTATTAAGAGCAATATTATACCTACAAAAGCAAGAGAAATACCTATTGAACATATAAAAACATATTTCCAGGCTGCTTCTAGTGCATGCTTTGTTTTGTTAAAATAAATAAGATACGCACTTGCCAGTGTTGTAGCTTCAATAAATACCCAGGATAACCCCAAATTAGTGCTTAAAATTGCGCCTGTCATTGAGAAAATAAATAGTAATATTCCAATTGAGTAATGGGTATGTTGATTATTATCTATATCAGGAGTTTGTGTGAAACCAAGATTATAAAACGTAACTCCAGTAAAAATAATTGCTAGTATTAATAAGAATAAAATATTTAACTGGTCAGTCATAAAATAGTTTTGAAGTAAGAAATTTGCAGTTTTATTTAAATAAAAACTTATTGTGATAAGGGAATAAAGAATTGCATAGATAACTAATACATAATTATTCAGTTTTTTAGACTTAGCTAAAAATAATATTAAACTAGCAATAAGTGGAAATATTAATATAATCTCAATCATCATCTCTACAATCCTTCAAATTATTAAGGGTGCATACGTCTAATTCTTCAAATAAAATATTTATTTTGTCTACAAGCATCCCAAGAATAAATATTGCTATAAATACGTCTAATAGAACGCCCATATTTACAATCATTGGCATTTCTTTTGCTACTGAAAGAGACAGCAGGAATATTCCATTCTCCATCATTGTATAACCTATAACATGAGTTAAAATTTTCTTTTTAGTAGTAATAAAGAGAAGGCTTATTAGAATTGTTGAAATAGATACTCCAAAATAAAGAGTTGTTATATTTGCAAAAAGTTGATGATGAGAACTGGAAACGATAAAACCTGCAAAAAGTATGATACTAGAGATAACAAGCGAGTAAAAATTGGGGATATAAGGTTCTGTATCTCTGAAAATATTATTTTTCACTGAAACTCTTTTTAAAAATATCGGAATTATTATTGCTTTAATGAGTAATGTCTCTATTAGTAGAAATATAAAATTAAAATGAAGTATTTTTTCTTTACCTATAAATAAAATCAGGAGAAAAAGTATAATACCCTGGATAGAAAGCATATTTATAAGGGCTTTTATACGGCTTGTTGTTGCCATATAAAGCATTGTTAGCCCAAATATAACTATTAATATACTTATCATTTAAATTTAATCTCCTTTATATATTGAAATTACTGTTAAAGAAAGAATAATCAGCGAAATAGAACTCATTATAAACGCAAATTCAAAAATATGAGTAAGCCTTAACCTTGCAAAAGTAGATTCAATGGTGCCAATAATAATTGCAAGAGCAGATATTATTCCTATAAAAGCCAGTGCTGAATAAAGAATGGTTAAATTAGCAGGAATAATTATATTTGCAATTAATGAGGCTAGTATAATAAGCTTCATCCAGGAACTATAAAGTATTAATGCAAGATCAGGTCCTGAATTATCAAGAATCATTACTTCATGAATCATTGTTAATTCAAGATGTGTATTAGGATCATCAACTGGAACCCTACAGCCTTCAATAAGCATCATAATTAATAAGACAATAACTCCTAATATAACGATTAAATAACCAAGCTCTCCACTTTTAGGCAGGATCAAAGACAGGCTTTCAAAGGAATAATTACCACTCAATGCTATTATCGATGAGATCATTATGAAAAAAGCAGGTTCTACAAGTGTTGAAAAGCTTGCTTCTCTGCTTGCTCCCATGCCCTCAAAGCTGCTTCCTGTATCCATAGCTCCTGCAAGACTTAAAAATTTGCCCAATGCCAAAATGTATGCAAATAAAATGAAGCTTCCTTCAAAACTTAATATAGCTCTATGATTAAATGTTGGAACTAATAAACCTGCGAAAATCACAGAAGCTAATACTAATGATGGGAAAATTGCAAAAATTTGAGATGTAGTAGTACTTATAACCTGACCTTTTTTAAGCAGTTTTACAAAATCATAAAATGGTTGAAAAACCGATGCTCCTTTTCTTCCTGCCCAAAATGCTTTAGTTTTATTTATCAATCCAATAAATAAAAAAGGAAATATAAACAAAAACAGTATATTTAATATAATTTCAATCATTATTTAACTCCTATTGCACCTGCTAAAGCAATAACAAGAAATATTAACCCGTATAGTATATATTGCTGGGTACTACCACTTTGTATCCAGTAAAATCGTTCAAGAAACCTTTTATTTATCTTTATTGCAGGGTGAATAAAATAGTATTCAAAGATGTCATGGGAATGTAGCTCAAAGTGAGCCTCCTTAGGGAAAATCTCCTTAGGTTTTTTAATATTAAATTCCTTAATAAAAAATGGTTTTAAGAAAGACAGAAAAGGACTTGCATAAGATGAAGCAGTATATTGCATCCTGTTATTTCCAGCTTGATAACCACAATCCCAGGTTTTGTAGCTGTAAATGTTCTTATCTTTAAGCATAAAGCTCCTTAATGCATAAATAAAAATAAACAGAATTATAAAGCCTATACATGCAACCGATATAATTTTAAAAATATTTAATGGAATTATAGTTTCTACAGGAA
This sequence comes from Candidatus Melainabacteria bacterium RIFOXYA2_FULL_32_9, assembly GCA_001784615.1. Lineage (NCBI taxonomy): Bacteria > Bacillati > Candidatus Melainabacteria > Candidatus Melainabacteria bacterium RIFOXYA2_FULL_32_9. The sequence goes on along the minus strand of MFRQ01000086.1, from coordinate 1,964 downwards.
GTTGCTGATTTTGTAGCAGTACTAAAGCAGGATTTTTTACCAGATTTATTGCATATTGAGGAAATATTCCAATTAGAAAAGCAAATAAAGCTAAAATTCCCATAGAAAAAAGCATTATTGGTGATACTTCTTCTTTAACAGATCTGGCTTTTTCACTCCTCGGTAGTCCTAAAAACACAATACTAAAAGCTTTAGTAAAACAAAGTAGAGCCATAGTTCCAACTAATGCCAGAGATGCTATTGCAAAAACTGAGACTATCAAAATAATTGGGCTGTTAATCTCAAAGCTATGCAGCATTCCAAGATAAATCAAAAATTCACTAATAAATCCGTTTAATGGTGGTAACCCTGTAATTGCTATTGAGCCTATAAGAAACAGAAAAGCTGTATATGGCATGGTTTTGATTAACCCACCCATTTTTTCAATATTCTTAATATGTGTTTTGTTATAAACTGCTCCTGCACCAAAGAATAATAGTTCTTTAAATATTGAATGGTTTAATATATGCAAAATACCGCCTAAAAATCCTAATAATGCAATTAGTGTATTATGATAAGCAAGACCAAGCATGCCAATACCTATTCCAATTCCAATAATCCCTATATTTTCAACACTATGATAAGCAAGTAATCTCTTTAAATCGTGCTGTGCTATAGCATAAAGAACGCCAAATATAGCTGAAATAATGGAGATAAACAAAACAAAATAAGAGATTTCTATAGAAGGTATGCTCATCAGGGATAATATTCTTAATATTCCATATATGCCTGTTTTGATCATGACCCCTGACATTATCCCAGAAACATGACTGGGAGCAGCAGGATGAGCTTTAGGTAGCCAGGTATGAAACGGTACAAATCCTGCCTTTATGCCAAAGCCGATAAATAGAAGTATAAAAATTGCATTAGATATAAAATTACTGGAAGCAAATATCTCCCTGAATGATGAAAAATCAAGATTGCCAGATTTGATAGCAAGTATAATAAAGCCGATGATAAGGAAAAGTATAGATATATGCATCGTAATTAAATAATTTATTCCCGCAGAGATTACTTCTTTTTTCTCATTATCAAATATTACAAGGAAGAATGAGGATAGAGACATTATTTCCCATACAATTAAAAAGGCTAAAACATTTTGAACTGTTACCACAAGCAACATTGAAACTATTAAAGTATTTAAAAAGAAAAAATGAGAAGAAACAACCTTATTCCTGTTTAAATATGGCTTAATATAGCCAATAGCATACAAAGTTCC
>MFRQ01000086.1:0-668 GCA_001784615.1 Candidatus Melainabacteria bacterium RIFOXYA2_FULL_32_9 | reverse complement strand
CTCAGGTAAGTAAACACTTTTGGAAATAGTGAGATTTTTTAAAAGTATGTTTAAAGCGGTAATTAGAACAAAAAACGTTCCTAAACCTGAGAATACAGAAACAAATTTGGCTTTATATTTTTCAGCTAAAGGTATTGATAGCAATCCACCTATGAAAATTAAAAATATTCCTAAATAATAATATTCCATTTTATCTTACCCTTTTCACGATTGTATCTTGTCTAAATAAAAACTCCCCGTTTTAGATAAGGGGAGTTTAAGGTAATAAATACTTGTCTACACTATATTGTTCATATAAGTTTTCATCCCAATCATTTACAATTACTCTTAGATAATAGTTAGAAAATAAATTCATCTCTCTACCTGCTTCTAAATAGCTTATTTTTAAAAATACAAAGGTGCTCTGCAAAATTGGGAAAAGCTCAGTTATTTCCAGTAATTAGCTTATATCTAAAATTTACTCCTAAATGCTTTTTTAATCAAGACATATTTTTAGGGAGTTTATATTTTTATATTTTAAGCAATATATTGCAGTAACCAAGTTCTGAAATCGTATACTGAAGTGAGTTTGTTTTCTTATAGATTTCAGCTTTTTAAAATTTAATAATTTTTTATACTTGTTGACTTAGAGCCTTGTATGATGAATCCAGTTAATTAGGTAAAATATT
>MFRQ01000085.1 GCA_001784615.1 Candidatus Melainabacteria bacterium RIFOXYA2_FULL_32_9 | reverse complement strand
GCCTGTTGCGTTATGGTTCTTTCTAAAATTTTTGTCGGATAGGTTCTTAGGAGAATTTGCGTAAGTCCTATTTTTATTCCAAGATTTTTCAAATATTTATCTAAAGGCATATAAATATTCTTGAGCTTGCATAATTATGGCATTAATACGATAAAAGCAAAAAGGAGAGGGCTGATCCTCTCCTTTTTGCTTTATTTAATCTAACTATACACAGCAAGCGCCAGATGAACAGCAATTTGAAAGAGCTTTTTTAGCTGCTTCAACCTTAACTTTTATACGTCCGTCAACTGCTATACCTAAACCAGTTTTATCAGATATCTTAAGTGGATTAATATCAAGTTCCTCAATAAAACTAAAGTCTTTAATTAATTGAGAAAGTCTTAATAACGTTTCCTGAATTTGATCTATATTTGCAGGAATTTCACCTCTTGAACCTTTCAAGATCTTATAAGCTTTAACAGATTCTATCATCTCTTTAGCGTCAATATCTGTTAAAGGATTGATCCTAAAAGCAACATCCTTAATAGATTCTACGAAAATTCCGCCAAGACCAAACATCATTAAGTGTCCATATTGCGGGTCGGTTGCTACACCGCATACCATTTCACGAGAACCTTTTACCATTTCCTGGATAATTACACCATCAAGAGCATCTTCAAGGTTGCGCTCTTTTAATCTTTCAAGAAGTCCTTTATATGCTTTTCTAAGTTCCTCTTCAGACTTGATATCCACCATTACGCCACCAATTTCAGTTTTGTGTGAGATTTTGGTAGATGTAATCTTCATTACAACAGGATATTCAATTTCATTAGCTACTTTAGCAGCCTCGTCTTCTCCCTTAGCAAAAGCATACTTACAAGTTCTGATTCCATAAGCATCAAGAACATCAATGGATTCAAGTGTTGTAAGTTGATCTCTGCCTTCTTCAAGAGCGTTTTTAATTATTTCTTTTGCTTTATTACAATCAACTTCAAATTTAGGTTCATTTCCGACGGGTCTTTCTAACCATCTACGATAGTAATCTAACCTTGCCATAGCTTTTGCAGCAGATTCTGGATATGCATAGAAAGGTGTATTAACCTTTTCTTTGCTGATTTTACCGAAAAATTCTCTGCTTGTTATGAATACGTTAACTATTGGTTTATCTGGATGTTGTTTTTTCATATCCATAATGCCATTAGCTATTTCCATTGGATTCTGACCCATAAATGGTAAGGCTATTATCATTACCATATCAACATTTTCATCTTTGAGTATTATATCAAGGCATTTTGTGTAATGTTCTATTGGAGCACTGGCAATCATATCAACAGGATTTCTTACACTTGCTGCAGCTGGAAGAAATTCTTTCATTTTGTTCTGGGTTTCTTCTTTTAATTCAGCAATTTGAAGTCCGTATTCACTGAGAGCGTCAGTCGCCATAATGCCAGGGCCACCGGTATTTGTTATTATAGCCACTCTGTTACCTTTTGGTATAGGGCTGGTGGTGAATATCTGAGCAACTTCAAATAATTCAAGAATTGAGGTTACTCTAATAACACCACTTTGTTTTAATAAAGCATCTGCTGCTAAATCTGCTCCTGCTAAAGCTCCTGTATGAGATGACGCTGCCTTAGCACCTGCTGCTGATCTTCCTGATTTTACAGCTACGATAGGTTTTTTCTTTGAAATTCTGCTTGCTAACTGTCTAAAGTTAACAGGATTTTCTATAGATTCAACATAAAGAAGAATTTGATCTACATTTGAATCATCTTCCCAGTATTCAAGCATTGTAGCATCGTTAACATCTGCCTTATTACCAACTGAAACAAACTGACTAAGACCTATGTTGAAGTCTTTTGAAATTGTAATAATTGCAGCACCAAGGGCTCCTGATTGTGATACAAATGCTGTCTTTCCAGGATTCGGGAGATCTTCAGCAAATTGTGCATTCATTCTAACACTTGGATCTGTATTTAGTACACCCATACAATTTGGGCCTACCGCGCGCATGCCATATTTATGTAATTTTTCAACTAAATCCTGCTCTAATTTTGCACCTTCAGCACCTGTTTCTTTGTAACCGGCTGTGATTATTACCACTCCCTTGATACCTTTTTCATGGCATTGATCAATAGCCTCTGAAACAAGTGTGTTTGGTATAACTATAACTGCAAGATCAACCTGACCTGGAACATCTAATACACTCTTATATGTTTTTTTGCCAAATAAGGTATCTGACTTAGGATTAATCAGATATATTTCTCCACTAAATTCATATCTAATAATATTATTAACGAGTTCTCTACCTAAAGACCCTTGTCTTTCAGTGGCACCAATTACAGCTATTGCCTTTGGCCGCATAATCGCATCTAGTTCTTTACTCATGTTGTATTTTCCCTTTTATTCTAAATGTACCCATTTGTATAAATAAAATTTTTATATGTTTTTTTTGCAAAAAATGGCCTCTTATCTAATTAAAGTACGCACAAATTCCGGTGTAAATAATGAATTTATTTGTTGTGGTTATTTGTATCCTTCATCTAGCCATTCCCTGATCTTGAATGTAGCACCCAGCTCTTCGGTAATCTTTCTGCATTTTTCAACGTTAATATCATAATTACCAAAGCCTTGTACTACTGTTGCAGTTGTATCAATACCCTGATTAACACATTCTGCAATAAAGTTTTTGACACCTTCATAGGCTATTTGGCTTTCTAACTTACAACCTGTTAATTCCTGATAAAATTCAGCATTGTCAGCATTTAAACTAACAGAAATTTTGTCGATAATTCCTACTAATTCAGGAATAATATTTCGTTTATGTATCAAATTAGCGTGACCGTTTGTGTTAATTCTAACAGGTATTTCAGGATAATTTTGCTTAATAAATTTGGCTACATCCTTGACTATGTCAAGTTTAATCAAGGGTTCTCCATAACCACAAAAAACAATTTCAGGCACTGATATAGAAGAATTTTTAATCTCTTCTATGATTTCATAACTTGAAATACTTTCACTCTCAAGCTTTAGGTTAGCGCCAGCCACAGTATCGCTTAAACTTCTTATACAGAACACACAATTATTAGTACATAAATTGGTTACATTTATGTACATTGAATCATTGAGGTAATAAACAAATTTATTCTCGATTTTTGTATTCATTTAGAAATTCGCTCTGGTTGTCTGGTTTATTTGATACGTGTTGAAATAGTGCTTAGGGTTTCTCCCTTTATTTTTGCACAATGGGAGTTAATGATCAAGGGATTAACCAGCTTGGATCGTCGATTATTTTTTACTGAAAAACCATAAATACCGTCTTTATATCGTAAAAAAACAGAAAATTATTTCTAAAATAATTTTTAAGTGAATTTTTGATGAAATTTTAATACAATTTTTTAAAATTTTACAAAGATTTATAGCAAAATTTTATTTAAAAATTATTTAAAAGATTATAAATACCCTTCAACCATTATGTCTGGTGGAAGAGATTTTATTTCATCAAATCTAAAATTAAGTGATTCATTTATATCTACTGTATCAAATCCTTCAATTATAGATTTAGCCTGATTATCGCCAAGAATTTTAGGAGCTATAAAGAAGTAAAATTTATCTATAAGCTTATTTTGCAAGAATATTCCATTTAATATTCCCCCTGCTTCCACAAGAATACTTGCTATTTTGTTTTGATAAAGCTCATTAATCAGATAATGAAGATCAATTTTATTGTTGATTAATGAACATTTCAGTATTTCTACATTTTCAGGATAAGCTTTCATTCTTTCATTATTTATATTTTCTGAAGTGGCTATAATTACTCTAATACCATCATTTTGATAAACTTTTGCTTCAGGAGAAGTTTTTAGCTCAGAGTCTATAATTACTCTAACAGGGTTTCTTCCTCCAGGGATACGGCATGTTAAACTCGGATTGTCTGCTATTACTGTCCCTGAACCTGTTAGTATTGCATCATATTTTTTTCTTAATCCATGAACTTCAATTCTAGCAAGGTCTGAGGTAATCCATTTACTGCTGCCTGTTTTGGTGGCTATTTTTCCATCAACAGTTGAAGCTGTTTTTATTGCAATAAAAGGCTGTTTCTCAGTTACATACTTAATAAAAATTTCATTAAGCTTTTTGCATTCTTTTTCTAAAACACCGACTTCTACTTCAATTCCTGCATCCTGAGCTTTCCTAATCCCTTCACCTGCAACGAGAGGATTAGGATCAATCATTCCTACTACAAGCCTCTTGACTCCTGACTCAATTACTTTATTAACACAGGGAGGAGTTTTGCCAAAGTGAGAGCAAGGTTCGAGGTTTACATAAAGAGTTCCATCTTTTGCAAACTCACCTGCGTCATTAAGCGCATTAATTTCGGCATGGGCCTCACCATATTTTTGGTGATAGCCAGTGCCAACAACGTGACCGCTTTTATCCAACACAACTGCACCAACCAATGGATTAGGAGATACACTGCCTTCTCCTAATTTTGCCAGTTCTATACAATGTTTAATATATTTTTCATCTTGTTCCATAGTCACGATATTTGCTGTCCTGTTAAAAGTCTGTTTAAGATATAATTATACAATGATCAAGCTTGGAATCACAGGAAATATAGCTTCAGGAAAAAATCTGGTTGAATCCTTTTTAAAAGAAGAAGGGATTCCTGTTATTGACTCGGATAAAATAGTTCATAATCTTTTAGAAACCGATAAAGAAGTAATCAAGCAGGTTTATGAATTATTTCAGCCTTTAGGGATTGATGTCAGAAATGAAAAAGGCTCTATTTCAAGAGAAAAAGTTGGTAAAATAGTATTTCAAGATGAAGAAAAACGGAAAGAGCTTGAAAAAATTCTTCATCCAATAGTTAAATCTAAAATAGAAGAATTTTTCTATAAAAACAAGAAAAACAAAATAGTTGCAGCAACTGTACCTCTTCTTTTTGAAGCTCATATGGAAAAAATGTTTGATTATATTGCCGCTGTGACTGTAGATAAAGATATTCAATTAGAAAGACTTATGCAAAGAAGCAACCTGACAAAAGAAGAAGCATTAAAGAGAATAAATGCCCAGATGCCTCAGGAAGAAAAAGCCGCAAAAGCAAACTTTAGGATTGATAACAGCGGTAGTATTGAGAATACCCAAATTCAGGTAAAACAGCTTTTAAATAAACTTTACTCAAATTATTAGTGGAGTGAGACAAAAATTATTGGCTAATTACTGCACGAAATACCACTTTATTTTAAAGTTTAAAATAGTAAATTATTATTGCAACTTGTCTATCTTCATGGGATAACAATGGCAGGATAGCGGTTTATTTCCAAAATATTAACAAAGGCCAAAATAATTGGAAAATCTGGACAAATTTAAAGAAGAAATCGTGAAAATTGGCAAACGCCTTTATGATAAAGGGTTTGTACCAGGAGCATCTGGAAATATAAGTATTAGATATGAAAATAATATTCTAATTACTCCCTCAGGCAAGAATTTAGCAGACGTAATAGAGGAAGATGTTGCTGTAATTGATATTAATGGCAATAGTATAGCCGGTAAAAAGCCTTCATCTGAAAAAACAATGCATTTAGAAATTTATAAAGCAAGACCCGATATTACCTCAATAATTCATGCCCATGCACCAAAAGCTACAGCATTTGCTGTCGCAGGCATTCCGCTAAATGCCCCTATATTATCCGAGGCTCTTGTGATACTTGGAAATATACCCGTAGCTGAATACGCTATGCCATCTTCAGATAAACTGGCTACTCAAGTAGCAAACCATTTTAAAACGCATGACGCCGTACTAATGGCAAATCACGGTGTTGTGATAGGATCCAATCAATTAATAGATGCTTATTATAAGCTTGAAACACTTGAATTATACGCTGAGATTTCCATCAATGCAAAGATATTAGGAAATCTCAACGAATTATCTAAAGAAAATATTCAGGAATTAATGGAGCTCAGAAAAAATTTATTAAAGCAGTAAATTCCCATGATTGAGCCTAAAATTCCTTTGTGTTATACCTGACATATACCGTTAAGTACAGTGAGCTTAGCTGTTACATAAAAAATGATGACTATCACTTTAGTAAGTACATAAAAATCGAACAGACGATTAGTTTAAAAGGAGAAACCTTATGACAAAACGTGTCTATTTATTCAGAGAAGGTAACGCTACAATGAGAAACCTTCTTGGCGGTAAAGGTGCTAACCTTGCAGAAATGACAAACGCAGGTTTACCAGTACCTCCAGGCTTAACCATTACAACAGAAACATGTATGGAATACATCAACAATGGCAATAAAATGCCAGAAAATGTGATGGATAATGTAAAAACAGCTTTGGAAGATGTAGAAAAAGAAACCGGTAAAAAATTCGGTGATGTAAGCAATCCATTATTACTTTCCGTTAGATCAGGTGCAAGACTAAGTATGCCTGGTATGATGGAAACCATTCTTAACTTAGGTCTTAATGATGAAACATTACAAGGACTTATAAACTTAACAAATAATGAAAGATTTGCATACGACAGTTACAGAAGATTTATCACAATGTTTGGCAGCGTCGTTCTTCATATTGAAAGAGAAAAATTCGAACATATTTTAGACCAGATTAAAGAAAAAGAAGGCGTTAAAGTAGATACAGATGTTAGCGTTGCTGGTTTAAAAGAAGCGGCAGAACGCTATAAAGAATTAGTTAAAAGTGAAACAGGAAAAGAATTTCCTCAAGATCCAATGACCCAATTACAATTGGCTATTGAAGCTGTATTTAGTTCCTGGAATATTCCAAGAGCTATAGCATACAGAAACCACTACAAAATTCCACATAACTACGGTACAGCTGTAAACGTTCAAAGTATGGTATTCGGTAATATGGGTAATGATTCAGCTACAGGAGTATCTTTCACTCGCAACCCAAGTACTGGTGAGAATCTATTCTACGGTGAATACTTAACCAACGCTCAAGGTGAAGACGTTGTTGCTGGTATCAGAACACCAAAACAAATTTCTGAATTAGCTGTTGAAATGCCTGAATTATATCAACAATACGTTGATATCGCTCAAAAATTAGAACGTCACTATAAAGATATTCAAGATATGGAATTTACCATTGAAAGAGGAAGATTATACATTCTTCAAACAAGAAACGGAAAAAGAACATCAGCAGCAGCTGTAAGAATTGCTGTTGAAATGGCTGAAGAAGGTACCATTTCAAAAGAAAGAGCAATTCAACTTGTTGATCCTGCACAATTATATCAATTAATGCTTCCAAGCTTTGACCCAGCTGCTAAAAAAGCAGGAAAATTAATCGGATCAGGCTTAGCTGCTTCACCTGGCGCTGCTGTTGGTAAAATCGTATTTGATACCGACGAAGCTGCTGAAAGAGGAGCTAATGGTGAAAAAGTCATTCTTGTAAGAATTGAAACCTGTCCAGATGATATTCATGGCATGATCGTTGCTCAGGGCGTATTAACCCTCAGAGGCGGCATGACATCACACGCAGCAGTAGTTGCTAAAGGTATGGGTAAACCTTGCGTAGCCGGTTGTGAAACATTAAGAATCGATCTTAAAAATGAAACACTCACAGCAGCTAACGGAACAGTTTATAAGAAAAATGATGTTATTTCTATGGATGGTGGAGAAGGCGAAATATTTGAAGGGGCAATTGCTACAATTGAGCCAAAAATGGATGAAAACTTCACAAAACTCTTTAAATGGGTTGATGGAATTAAGAGATTAGCTGTAAGAGCTAATGCTGATACACCAACAGATGTAGATAAAGCTGTTGAACTTGGTGCAGAAGGGGTTGGTCTTTGCCGCACAGAGCACATGTTTATGGAACAAGACAGACTTCCTGTAGTTCAGCAAATGATTATTGCAGGTACTCAAGAAGCAAGAAAAGAAGCTCTTGCAAAACTTCTTCCAATGCAATATCAAGACTTTAAAGATATGTTTAAAGCTCTTAAAGGTCTTCCAATGACAATCCGTCTTTTAGACCCACCACTTCACGAATTCTTACCTTCAAAAGAAGAATTAATTGCTGAAGTTGCAACTGGTAAAGCTTTAGGTCAAGATGTAAGCGCTAAAGAACAGCTTCTTTGTAAAGTTGAAGAACTGGCTGAATCTAACCCAATGATGGGATTAAGAGGTTGCAGATTAGGTTTAACCTATCCTGAGATCAACGAAATGCAAGTAAGAGCCATCTTTGAAGCAGCTTGTGATCTTAAGAAAGAAGGAATTGAAGTTAAGCCTGAAATTATGATTCCTCTTATCGGTCACGTAAACGAGCTTAAAGCAGCAAGAGAACAGCTCGAATCAGTTGCTGAAAAAATAATGGCCGAAAAATGTGTTCAGGTTAATTATCAATTCGGTACAATGATCGAAATCCCAAGAGCTGCGTTAACAGCTGATCAGGTTGCTGAATACGCTGAATTCTTCAGTTTTGGCACAAACGATTTAACTCAGATGACATTTGGATACAGCCGTGATGACGCTGAAGGTAAATTCTTAAATAACTACATTGAAAATAAAATTCTTCCTGAAAATCCTTTCGAAACAATAGATCAAGAAGGCGTTGGCCAATTAATGAAAATTGCCATCGAAAAAGGTAAATCAGTAAGACCAAACATTAAGCTTGGTATCTGCGGTGAACACGGTGGTGAAGCTAAGAGCGTTAAGTTCTGTCATTCAATCGGACTTAACTATGTGAGCTGTTCACCATTCAGAGTTCCAGTAGCAAGACTTGCTGCAGCTCAAGCAGTTCTCGAAGAAAAAGGAGATAAAGCACTAGTTACACACTAGTTTATATCTAAGTTAAACAGAGAGGTATG
>MFRQ01000084.1:9020-9653 GCA_001784615.1 Candidatus Melainabacteria bacterium RIFOXYA2_FULL_32_9 | reverse complement strand
TAGCAAATTGTAAGGAAAAGTTAAGTTTTAATTTTATGTTAATTGTATTCTATTGTATAATTCAAATTTAGTTCAATATATGCGAGATGGGGTAAAAATTGACAGTAGCAATATATCCGGGAAGCTTTGACCCTATTACAAATGGTCACATTGATGTACTGCACCGTGCATCAAATCTTTTTGATCATGTTATTATTGCTGTATTGATAAACCCTTCAAAAATCCCATTTTTATCAATTGATGTTAGAATGAATTTAATAAGGGAATCAATTACCGATTTAAAAAACGTGGAGGTTGATAGTTTCGAAGGCTTAACTGTAGATTATGCAATTAAAAAAAGTGCTAAAGTTCTTATTAGAGGCTTGAGAGCTATATCTGATTTTGAACACGAAATGCAAATGGCACAAATAAATAAAACCCTTAAGCCTGAGATAGAAACTATATTTTTAGTCCCCAAAATCGAATATAATTTCCTAGCCTCAAGCCTTGTGAAAGAAGTAGCCTTATTAGGCGGCGATGTATCACAACTTGTACCAAAAGCAGTCAACGAACATTTAAATAAATTAAAAAACTCTAGATGATAAAATAGAATAAATATCAAGAAAATATGAATTATAAAAGGTGAGGTAATAA
>MFRQ01000084.1:561-8989 GCA_001784615.1 Candidatus Melainabacteria bacterium RIFOXYA2_FULL_32_9 | reverse complement strand
GATAAAATTAAAGCCTCAATACCAGGAGAAATCCAGGAAGCACGTAATATCATCAAAAGACGTGATGACATACAATTAGAGGCTCAGAAAAAAGCAAACCAAATTTTAACAGAAGCTAAAAACCAAGCAGAAATGCTTTTATGCGAGTCTGAACTACTCAAGGCTGTTCACGCTGAAGCAGAAAGAATACGTCAACAAGTTATAAATGATTGTGAATTAATGAAAAAACAAGCACAAGAAGATGTTGAAATAATAAGGGCAAATGCAGTTAATGAAGCTATTACCATCAGAGAAGGTGCTGATAAATACGCAGAAACTGTTCTTAGCAGCTTAGACAAAGATTTAACCGAGCTGCACGGAATTGTAAGAAATGGCCAAAAACATCTTTCTAAGATCAAAGCCGACTCAATAGCAGCTATGACATCACAAAAAGCTAAAACTCAGTTCAGTTCACAATTAGCAAATACAAAATTAGCCGCTAAATAACTTTAATTCTGACTACTGTATTACTGCCTTGTTCAGAAACATAAAGCATACCAGCTTTATCAATATATAAATAATATGGTTTATTAACACCCTTAAGGATAACACTTGATTCTCCTTCGGGTGTTATTTTAATAATCTGATTTGATAAATAACTTGCTACATAAATATTATTATCCGGATCAACAACAAGTCCAATTGGCCCATTTATCAGGGTGCCTTTAGCAACTACTGATCGTTTTCCATCTGGTGATATTTTTAAGATACTATTAGCACTATAATTTGCTATATATAAATTTCCATAACTATCTTTTGCAAGGCCTGTAGGCCCTTGTAAATCCTTAAATACAATTTTAGTATTGATTTGATCTTGACTTAAATCAGCAGGCCTTGTATTAATAACTGACACGGGCTGTTTTTTCTTGTTAATTTCTTGAGTAGCTTTTTTATATAATTCTTGAGATTCAGCATATTTAGGATTATTAGTTGATATAAGACCTGAATAGCTTAAAGACTTTTCAAAATTTTTGTTTTTATAGTGTATCTGAGCAGCTTTATAAATTACTTCAGCATCATTTGGATTTTTTTCTATCATTGCCTCGTAATAACGTAAAGCCTGAGATTCATCTCCAAGATATTCATATATAGAACCCAAATTATAATACGCATCAATAAGCGCAGGATCAATTACTATTGCTTTTTTGAATAAAATAATTGCATCTTGAAAGTTTCCGTTTTTACTCATATCTATAGCATCATTATAAATTTGGATAGCTTGTGAATTATAAGCAAAAGCAGTATTAGAATACAAAAAAGTAGCTACTGACAAAATTAACACTGAAGTTTTTATGCCTTTAGCCAATCTCATCAAAATATCCTCATGTTTTTTTAATTTTATTCTTTGCTTAGTATTATATGATATTTTTAAAACTAAAAAATAACCCGAATAACCTACTTAATAAATTAACCTGATTATTATTATATAACATACACAGGCTACACTACTATTGTACTTTATAGTTATAAAGTACTTTACATCACAATAATCTAAATAAAATTCTTAATATAAAGAGCGAATTCAAAAATTACAACTCCTGCAGCCACAACAGCAAATGAAATTGCAGGAAATAAAACAAACAGCAGTTTATCCATAATTAAAACCCTATCAGTATCATCTAAACAATATTCTATTAACTCAAGTTGCTACTCAAATAATCTTGGGTGTGAGTTGCAAGGTGCTTCGCACTGTCATAAGTCATTAATTCTTCCAATAATACTACTATCATTATGAGGGTACTTCGCACTGTCATTGCGAGCCATAAATCGTGACTTGAAGAAATAATCATACTTGCGTGGCAATCTAGAGGCAATAAATTTATAATAGCAACTTTTTATTATATTATCCTACTAAAAATAAATAACAAAATTAAGATTAAATTTCTAGCATATTAAAGATTATATGCAAAAAATACTATAAAAATGTTATCCGGAGTTAGCCATAATTATAAAGAAGATATACAATTTTATTGAGCATAAAATTTACTTAGTCATAAAAAGATAAAGTTATGTATAGAAAATCCCATACAGACTTATTCAGATGACTTATCTGTATTATTATTTTAAATAGAATTATAAAAGTCCAAAAATAAAGTGATTAAAGCAGAAATGTCAATTTAAAATAGATAAAGAGTTGTCTAGGTAAGATCTTTTTTCTAGAATATTCTACAGAATTAAATACAAATAAATAATATAAAATTGATGTCGAAAGGAGAATAGTGTGGAGAGAGAAGTTGTAGATGTGGTAGTAGTAGGTGCGGGTCCTGCAGGCATTGCAGCCGCAATTACTCTAGCTAGAGCAGGAAAAGAAGTTGTAGTACTCGAAAGAGGCGATTTCTCAGGAAGTAAAAATATGTTTGGAGGTGCAATATATACCCAGCCAACATCAGAAATTTTTCCTGAATTTTGGAAATCAGCCCCGGTAGAAAGATACAACACAGAACATAGATTTGCTTTATTAGGTGATAATGATGGTACAGTTATTGGTTATAAAAACCAAGAACACGCAGAGGGACCACATTCTAATAGCTTTACAGTATTTAGACCCAAATGGGATAGATGGTGCGCAGAACAAGCTGAGCAAGCTGGTGCGTTCATTGTTCCACAAACCTTAGTTAAAGAATTAATAAGAGAAGACGGCAAAATTGTTGGCGTAAGAACTGAGCAAGAAGAATTTTATTCCAGAATTGTAATAATAGCTGATGGAGTAAATTCACTTTTAGCAAGAGATGCGGGCTTACATCCTGAAATTAAGCCAGAAAACGTAGCGGTAGGTATTAAAGAAGTTATTCAATTGCCTAAAGAAAAAATTCAAGACAGATTTAATCTTGAGGGTGATAGTGGCGTAATTTATACAATTATCGGCGGTCCAATGCAAAATATGCTTGGTCTTGGATTTATTTACACTAACATTGACTCAGTAGTTGTTGGATTAGGAGCTTCACTGAATGAACTTAAACATAAACAATTAAAACCTTACGAACTTCTTAACCAACTAAAAAAACATCCAGTGGTCAGACCTTTAATTGAAGGTGGCGAACTGCTGGAATATTCAGCTCACTTAATTCCTGAAGGTGGATTTAATGCAATGCCTCCGCTTTATACAGATGGAGCAATGGTAGCCGGTGATGCTGCAATGTTAGTTAATAACGTACACTGGGAAGGCACCAACCTTGCTATGCTGAGTGGTAAATATGCAGCAGAAACAGCAATTAACGCTCTTGAGCAAAATGATTTTACTGCAAATAGATTATCACTTTATCAGAAAAAGCTCGAAAACAGCTTTATATTAAAAGATCTTAAGAGTTATAAAAATGTAATGGGATTTGCAGAAAAGAATTCTGATGCATTAATGGGATATTATCCTCAAAAATTCAATGAATTTATGAATAAATTCATTAGTGTGGACAGTATACCAAAACAAGAAAAATACAAATCATTTATTGGTACAGCATTAAAAGATAGATCAATTCCAAAATTGTTTGGTGACCTTGTTAAGTTTGCAAAACTCGGTGGAGGTATATTACTAAAATGAGCGATATTAAAAAAATGATTCCAGAACATATAGATGACAAACTTTTTACTGTGAAATACAAATCGGCTGAATCTTCTCACTTAGCTCCCAATCAAGAAGATTGTGCAAAATGTCAAGACAAAGCTTGTACATTTGTATGCCCTGCAAACGTATATTCCTGGGATGAAGAGCAGAAGAAAATCCTGGTTGGGTTTGAGAATTGTCTGGAGTGTGGCGCTTGCAGAATAGCATGCTCATACCAGAGCCTTTCCTGGAATTACCCAACAGCTGGATGTGGCGTTACATTTAAACACAGTTAACACAGTTTAAACTGTCCACAAATAAGGAATAAATACGGCATGATAAATGATGATGATGATCAAATAAGACGTTGGTATGACAAGGATCCTATCTTGTCTAAAGCAGTTAACATCCTTGAAACATCTAGTGATAACCTTCAAATTCAAATAGCACTTAACTTAATTACGGTCATAATTGAGCATAATATTGATAACAATACATATTCATCAGTTGATGAGATTATAGCTTCAGCTGATGATGAAAAAGAATTTGGCTCAAATAGATGGTATGATCTTGATGATACATTAAAAACTGCAATACAACTATTAAAGACCTGCTCAAATGAGCTGAGAGGGAAGCTTGCAGAAGATATTGCTGCTATTGTAACAGAAGCTCTTAATAATGTTGATTCAGAAGAAGCACTTGATATCTAATTGTTTCTGTGTTAATCACTTATATAGCAGAAAGTTTTGTCAACAACCCAAAATAACTAAGTAAACTTAAAAGTGTGTGATATTATTATCATCACCCTTAAAAGGTGACTAATTTGCTTATAAGATCACTGTTAACCCACAAGCAAATCAAGTCCAAAACCCAAATTTTGACACTTAGTTATATATTCTTGATTTTTTCTTTATTTTTTTGTTAGATATTTTACAGTATAGTGATTTTAGTTAATAACAAAGAGAGGTTAATAAATCAGTGGAACAAGAACAAGCAAAACGCGGACGTCGTAACCGTGATGAATCAAAAAAAGAAACTCAACAAATTACAGCAGGCAAGACTCCTTCTGAATGGAAAGAAAGAGTTATTCAAATCCGCCGCGTGACAAAAGTTGTAAAAGGTGGAAAAAAACTCAGTTTCAGAGCTGTAGTAATTGTTGGTAATGGTAACGGATTAATTGGAGTTGGAATAGGCAAATCCAACGAGGTTATAGGCGCAATCCAAAAAGGTATTGCTGCTGCAAGAAAAAATATGCTTACAGTGCCAATATTTAAAACAACAATTCCTCACCCAATTACTGGAAAAGCTGGTGCTGGAAGAATTATATTAAAACCTGCTGCACCTGGTACTGGAATCATTGCCGGTGGTTCAGCCAGAGCCGTTTTAGAATTAGCAGGTATAGAAAATATATTATGTAAATCTTTAGGTTCTGATTCTCCACTTAATGCTGCCAGAGCTACAATGGATGCTCTTGGCAAACTCAGAACATTTAAAGATGTTGCTGCAACAAGAGGGCTATCCCTAAAAGAAATGTTAGGGTAAGGAATAAAGGAATATAGTCATGTCAAATGCAAAACAAATCAAAGTAACTTTGAAAAAAAGTATAATTGGAGCTTCCGAGACACAGAAAAAAATAGTAAAAGCTCTTGGAATCTCAAAAATGAACCAAACAGTTACACATAACGATACCCCTGCAATTAGAGGTATGGTTAACAAAATTCCTCACTTAGTGAACGTAGAAGAATAATTTCAGTCAAAAGGTGATCAAAATGGAAAATACAAGAATAATGTTAGAAGATCTAAGACCAGCTGATGGAGCTACTCACAAAAAGAAAAGAGTGGGCAGAGGACGCAGCTCAGGCCATGGTAAAACAAGTACAAGAGGCCATAATGGAGAAGGACAACGTTCAGGTAGAAGCCAAAAACGTGGTTTTGAAGGTGGACAAATGCCTGGATACAGAAAAGCTCCAAAATTAAAAGGCTTTGAAACTGTTAGACCTATAAAATATGCAGAAATTAACGTATCTCAAATTAATAACCTTAAAGATGATATTATTGATCTAGAATTACTTATTGAAAAAGACCTTTACAGTAATATGTTTGAAGCTTTAAGAGTTCTAGGTAATGGTGAAATAACAAGGTCAGTTACAGTAAAAGCTAGACATTTCACCGAATCCGCAAAACAAAAAATAGAGGCTGCCGGTGGAAAAATAGAGGTAATATAAAATGGCTAAAGTTAAAATGCCGACTCCGGATGAATTAACAGGAATGTGGCAAGCATCCGGTTTAAAAGAAAAGCTTTTATTTACTTTTGCAATGATAGCTGTGTTCCGTTTCGGAACACAGATTCCTATATTTGGAATAAACCACGAAGCAATAACAAACCTTGCGGGCAACAATATTATTAACTTTTTAGACTTATTCTCAGGTGGTGCATTAGGAAAAGTTTCAATATTTGCGCTTGGTATAGGTCCATACATTACTGCATCAATTATTATGCAACTTTTAGCTGTAGTAATTCCTCATCTTGAATCTTTACAAAAAGAAGAGGGGGAAGCAGGTAGAAGAAAGATTTCACAATACACAAGGTATTTTACTGTTGTACTTGCAGCCTTTCAGGCTAGTATATTTATGACATATCTTGCTAATCAACCTGGAATGATAGCTACTGGAGCAAATATCCCCTTTGTGTTCATTGAATCTGTAATTGCACTTACTGCCGGCTCAGTATTTATTATGTGGCTTGCTGAATTAATTACAGAAAGAGGAATAGGGAATGGAGGTTCTTTACTAATATTTATTAGTATTATTTCCAGAATACCTATTTATATGGGACAAACATTCCAATTGGTGGCCAATGATCCCACAAGTCAATTTAAATTAGTTGTATTACTAGGAATCTTCTTAGCAACTATATTCCTCATTGTAATTATGCAGGAAGCTGTAAGAAAAGTCATAATTGTAAACGCCAAAAGACAGGTTGGTAATAAAGTATATGGAGGAGTAAATACACATATTCCTTTCAAATTGAATCCTGGCGGCGTTATGCCGCTCATTTTTGCTGTTGCAATTTTATTATTTCCTTCAACGATACTTGGAGCCATAGCCCCAAATCTTCCTCAGGGAATAATGAGAAATATCGTTACTTTTTTAACAGCCGATCTCTTAAATCCAGCTGGAATTCCATATTATCTTATTTACTTTTTACTAATTGTTGCGCTAACTTTCTTCTATGCATCAATTATGCCTAATATGCAACCAAAAGAGATTGCTAATAACCTTAAAAAATATGGCAGTTCAATTCCTGGAATTAAGCCGGGTAAACCAACTGCTGATGTAATAGACCAAATTTTAAGTAGAACAACATTTATTGGTGCTGTAGGTTTAGGAATTATAGCTTTAATTCCTGGTCTAGCAAGCCAAGTAACTGCAATAACTACATTACAAGGTTTAGGAGCTACTACGTTAATAATTATGGTTGGTGTAGCATTAGACTTCATTAACCAGATCAAGACACACTTGTTAGTTAGACAGTATGAAGGATTCTTAAAACAATGATACCAGAACTCATATTTTTAGGTGCGCCAGCAAGTGGAAAAGGCACACAAACAAAAATGTTAGCAAGAGAGCTTAATATTCCCCATATTGATACTGGTGGAATGCTAAGAACAGCTGTAGCTGAGGGCACAGAATATGGTAAAATTGCTAGAGAATACATGGAACAAGGTAAATTAGTTTCATCAGAAATTGTTATAGGTATAGTTGATGAAAGATTACATAAACCTGATACAGGAAATGGCTTTATTCTCGATGGATTTCCAAGAAGCATCGAGCAGGCAGAGGCATTAGACAAAATTCTATTAGAACTTAATCGAGATAAAAATGCAAAATTACAAGCAATTAACATCGATGTTCCTGTAAGTGAGTTAGTAGATAGAATAATTAACCGTAGAAGCTGTGAAAAGTGTGGTGAAATATACAATCTAAAATATAAGCCACCTAAGATAGAAGGAATTTGCGATATCTGCGGTGGGAAATTAATTCAAAGAAAAGATGATAGTGTCGAGGTTGCAGCACAAAGGATTGAGACCTATCAAAAAGAAACTGCACCATTGGTGCAATTCTACAAAGATAAAGGAATTCTGGTAAACATTGATGGAACCAGAAGCATTGATGAAATATATGCTGACATTAAAAAAGTTGTTTTAGAATAATTATGATCAATCGCAAATCAAGATACGAAATATCACTAATGAATTCTGCTGGAAGCATTGTTGCAGAGGTTCTACAACAATTAAGATCAACCGTAAAACCGGGTATTACAACAGCAGAATTAGATACAATTGCAGAAAATATTATTAGAAAAAATAATGCCATACCAGCCTTCAAGGGTTACCACGGTTTTCCTGGAACTATTTGCGCTTCAATTAACGAGCAAGTAGTTCATGGTATTCCAAGCGATAGTATCATTCTCAAAGAAGGTGATATTATTAGTCTTGACGTTGGAGCCACATACAAAGGCATGGTTGGAGATTCAGCTATAACAGTAGGGGTTGGCTCAATAAGTAAGGAATTGGAACAACTTATAGAGGTAACAAAGCAAGCCCTATATGATGCTATTGAAAAAATGCAACCAGGTAACCATCTACAAGATATATCAGGTGCTATAGAAGATAGAGCAAACCAATATGGATACGGAATTGTAAAACAATACGGCGGCCACGGTATTGGCAGAAACATGCATGAAGAGCCTTTTGTTTTTAATTACAGGACAGGTGATCTTGGGCCAATATTAAAGCCAGGAATGGTAATGGCACTTGAACCAATGTTTAATTTAGGAACTGGTGATGT
>MFRQ01000084.1:0-226 GCA_001784615.1 Candidatus Melainabacteria bacterium RIFOXYA2_FULL_32_9 | reverse complement strand
GGTTTCCAACCTCCGGCCACTATAATGGGCTTATTCGTTACTATTTTTTGTGTCGGGTCAGAAACTATCATATTGTACGACAATTCCTTAAAAAGCAAGCGTACAAAAGCGGCATTTAACCAAGTAGACTCAATACCAATCCAATCCAAATCTTCATTTTTAGCTGAAATGGCTTGTTTTAGAGCAATTTGATAATTCCTGGCCGTTGAGCCTCCTCCAACTACTA
>MFRQ01000083.1 GCA_001784615.1 Candidatus Melainabacteria bacterium RIFOXYA2_FULL_32_9 | reverse complement strand
CATAAACATACTTTATTTTCATACTCGATAGACTGCGAATTAGTATTAGAAACGATTCCCCTGTCATTGCGAGGGCTTTAGCCCGTGGCAATCTATCCATTTTACATTTAAAAGCTCGTATTCATAATTGGTAAGATCCTCACGTCGCTCCTCATGATGACAGTGTGTATTATTGGAAGAATTGATGACTTGGGAAAGTGACTGTGTCACCCCGCAATGATAATGCGTATTATTGGAAGGATTGATGACTTGGAAAAGTGACTGTGTCACTCAGGATGACAATTCGGGAAAATATAACTTATTAACTGAATAATTTAAGAAAGGGGGAAATATTCTTCGTTACTATGATTATTACTTTGTAGACCATGGTATTTTAGATCCTCCCCCCGTCTTCTCTACTTTAGGTTTGACTGTGAACACTCAGTACTGAGAAATGCTCTATATCAGAACTTTTTCAGATCAACTAGTAACTATTGAATTTGTATATTTCTCTAACAAGGCCAACTTTAGATTTTACCCCGAAAAGTCTGAATAGATATGCCAATCTTCGTTTAACATAACCCACTGAATATCCCGTTTTCTCTGCCATCTCGGTATTGGTTTTTTCCTGGATAACGAAATCAATGAGTGTTTTGTCAAGATCATCGATTGTCATAAGCATACGTTGACTCATAATGTTTTCCCCTTTTCTTTAACATCCAGCTACGTATATGGTAAGGTGATAAATATTGTCTAGCAGAGGTTTTTACATTAGTTAAGATTTTTTATATTCTGATTACCGATTAGTATGACATTTTTTCCGTATTTAGTTTCTAACTTATCCCAGACTTTAGCTAAATTTTGCTGTTTTACCTGATTATGTAGCGAATCAAATAAGGAAAGTTGCGAATGATGTTCTTCTGTCAGATTTTCCAGGACTACGCCTGAGCTTCTATAAATTATATTAGGGTTAAAAATATCACAAAAAACTTTGTTGATAGATTCAAAAATCTCGAATTCCCAATTTGTCGGATGGACTAAAACGTGTTTTGAAGAATAAACTTTGAAGTCTTTTGTTCTTAGCATAATTCCTATTGTTTGAGTTTTTTGTCTTAATTTTCTTAATTTAGTACAGGCCCTATGAGCATGATAATAAATAGAATCTTTAATATATTGTTCATTTGAAGTAAATTTCCCAAAAGAACTGGTTTTTTGTATAGATTTAGGTAAGGTAACCTCGTTATTAATTGCATAAACTCTTTTTCCTGTCAGTTCAAGTTTTAATTCAAGTCCTCTTTTCCCCAGAATTTTATCTGCAAAGTTGTCACCTTGAATAATAAACTCATACGCAGTGTAAAGGCCAAATTTATTTAAAAGAGAAACTGTATTTGCTCCCATTCCCCAGATATCGATTAAATCAGTTTTTATAAGCTCATTATCTATATCCTGAAAACTTATTTCATAGATTCCATTTAATTTTTTAGCTCTTCTGGTCGCCAGCTTTGCAAGAGTCTTAGTTGAGCTTACTCCCACAGATACGGAAATTCCAACATTATTTTTTACTGCATTTCTAATACTTAATGCTATCTCCAAATATGATTTCCTATAGAGTTTATCTAATCCTGTAAGGTCAATAAATGCTTCATCAATAGAATAGACCTCAACAGTGGGACTAAAATCTTTTAAAACTCTTATTATCCTTGCTGAAATTTCTTCATATAAATCGTGTTTTCCTACAATATAATGTACTTGCGGAAATATTTTTTTTGCCTGAAAAACTGGCATGGCCATTTTTACACCAAGTTCTTTTGCTTCCCTTGATCGAGCTATAACACAACCGTTATTGTTACTCATAACGCAGACAGGTTGATTTAATAAGGCTGGATTTATTAATTGTTCACAAGATGCAAAGAAAGAATCACAATCAACGAGAGCGATTGCTTTCAAAGTAGAAGTATTCATTGAATAACTCCTTTTAAAAAATAATAAAGCTTGTTTACAGCTGGGTAAAGTTGTATTTATTTAGAATTTTAATTTTCTAACAATACCGGTTACAATGCCGAATATCTGTAATTCCTGTTGTGCTTTTATGACCGGGTAAGCTTGATTTGCAGGTTCTAATGTGATGTCTCCTTTCTCTTTCCAATAAAATTTTATGGTAAACTCTCCATCAACCATTGCTACAACGATATCACCATTTTGAGGTTCACGACCTTTTTCCACAATTGCGATATCATTTTCAAGAATACCGGCATCAATCATGGAATCTCCAACAACGCGTACAGAGAAAGTTGATGCAGGCTTTTGAATGAGGAGATTATCAAAAGACAATCTTTCAATAAGGCAGTCTTCGACAGCAGTGGGAAACCCTGCTCTTACGCCTGATTCAAAATAAGAAATTCCAAAAAGTTCTTGCGATAGTAGGAAATGGTTATTATAAGTTGTCAAACAACCATGATCTAAGAGTTTTTTGAAATACTGCCAGATAGAATTCTTAGACTTATATCCAAGATCCTTGCAGATTTGTTCAAAACTCGGAAGAGGCTTATTTCCATAGGTCTCTTTGAGTTTATTTAAAAAATTTTTTTGTTTGCGAGTAATCATATTTTTATTTTATGAACAATTGTTCATAATTGCAATATGTTTTAAAAAAATATTTACAATATGAAAAAACTTTATAAAACAAACTTCCATATTTTGATACAGCTTCTCAATATATTGAGTTGTTGTCATTTAAGATAATACAATTTAATATTAAACTAACGATTAGATATGATGCTGGATTGGTAATGTTTGAATTTATACTTTTTTTAACCTCGTTTTTTATTGTTTTGGCCTCATCCTATCTTTTAACCAGTGTTTTAAGAGTTAAAAGTTTTTTAAATTCGATAATATTTCTTGCTTTAATAAGTGTTTCTCAACTTATAATTAGTGTTGAGATTTTATCGTTAGTTAAATTAATCAATAAAACAGGGTTATTGGGGGTTAATTTTATTATATTAATTGTCTCTTGGTTGATATGGAGTTGGAATGGTCGACCAAAACAGGATTTTGAAGAAATTAAAAATATAAAGATAAAAATATGGCAGGCATTAATTCGAGATAAAATTTTACTTATTTTATCTTGTGGTTTTATTTTTTCAAGTTTAATAAATTTATTTCTTCTGGTATCAGCTCCCACTTGTTTAGGAGATTGTCTGGCATATCATTTAGCAAGGGTTGGAGTCTGGATTCAGAACCAAACTCTTATTCACTATGAAACGACTTGTGTAAGGCAGGTTATCTTTCCTATAAATTCTGACATTTTACTTTTATGGCCGATGATATTTACAAAGAAGGATTATTTGGCCGGATTTTCTCAATATTTTGCATATTGGGGAAATTTAGTAGTCTTATTTGCTTTATTAACTCATTTAAAGCTATCTATAAGAAGGGTTTTATGGACATTATTTATATTTGCTTCATTACCCGTTGTTATTTTACAGTCTTCGAGCACTCAGAATGATTTGGTGCTTGGTTTTTTCCTGTTTAGTTCATTATATTTATTTATAAAACAAGAAAATAAAACGTTAATTTTCTCTGCTATAGCATTGAGTATAGCTTTAGGGATTAAAAGTTCTGTATTCTTTTTCTTGCCTGCAATTGGCTTGGTATATTTATTAATTTCCATTAAAAATAAAGGCAGATATTTCTATAAACCTTTACTTATCTATGTTTCTATACTTATTCCTGCTTTTATAATACTTAGTTCTTTTAGTTATGTTCTTAATTATGTAAATTTTGGCAATCCAATGGGAATTCAGTCATATGTTCAAGAACATGCACAGAATAGCGTGACTTATAAATTTTTTGTTGCTAATTTAATCAGATATTTATTCTCATTTATTGATTTAACCGGATTTGAGGTGACTCATAATCTAAATTTCATCTTTTTATTCTTAAAAGCAGCATTATTCTCCTTTTTTGGAATTAAGGAAGAATATGGAGTAATAGGAACTGAATTAATAACTATAAATACTTTACCGAGTGAAATGTTCGCATTATTTGGGATAATTGGTTTTCTTGTATTTTTACCTTTGATTTTCAGGTATGGATTAATAAGAGTTCTTCATTCTAAAAATAGAACTTTTATAATTGGCCTTACAGGGTTAATTACAGTTATATTTTTGCTGACTATTTCAGCTTTATTAGGCTATAAAGTCTGGAATTTAAGGTATTTAGTAACTGCTATAGTGCTCAGTTCACCTATTTTTGCTTTAAGTTATACAAGGAAAAGAAATTTATTTAAAATTTTAATCTGTTTAATAGCATTATTCAGTTATTTTAAAGTTTCCACCTGTAATTATTTAAGGCCCATAATTCCGACACAGGAAGGCAGAAGTATATTTACCAGTTCAAAAAATGAGTTAAAGTGTTTCTTTGATAATGGCGCGCAATTTTGTCCTGCACTGAGTTATATCAAATTAAATGCACCTGATAACACTAAAATAGGGATTATATTTTCAGAATATGATTTATATTATCCGTTTTTTGAGGAAAATCCCACGTGGAGAATCTCCCAATTAAATTATCAAGACCTAATAAGACGCAAAAACTTTAATGCCTATGATTTTTTGGTCATATCAGGAAAAGAGCAAAGTATTTATGAATATAATAAAGAAAAAATGAGTATAAAAAGCATTGATTTCAGTAAAATTCCAGATAATTTTGAACTTGTTAATCTAAATTATTCACAGAAAAAACCTGCATATTATGTCTACAAAAAAGTTCATGATTAATTATTAATCACAATATTTTTTGCCTGTAAGCTTTTCAGGCAGAAAATCCTGCTTAGCTTTTGGATTTTCGTGAGTGTAAACATAATCACTGCCAAAACCATATTTTGAAGCGTCTTTATAATGGCTGTCTTTTAGGTGATCGGGTGGTGGGTAACTTTCACCTTTAATCTCAATATCATGAAGAGCCATATCTATGGCTTTTATAGCCTCATTTGACTTAGGAGCTTTTGCTACGTATATTGTTGCTTGCGCTAAAGGAATTCTCCCCTCTGGAAAACCAAGAAGCTCAACAGCTTTAAATGCATCCAGGGCAATATTAAGCGCCATAGGGTCAGCATTGCCAACGTCTTCACTGGCGGTTACTATTAATCTTCTTGCAATAAACCTGGGATCTTCTCCACTAGAAATCATTTTAGCTAACCAATAAATAGCTGCATCAGGATCAGAGCCTCTTAAACTTTTCTGGAAAGCTGAAGCGTGATCATAATGCTCTTGCAGACCATACTTTACATAGCGTTTTTGTATTAATTCTTCAATTAAATCCAAAGTTAATATTCTTATATTATCTCTAATAGGGCAAGCAAAATATGAAGTTTCAACCAGATTTAGTGCAATTCTTGCGTCTCCCTGAGAATGCTTAACAATAAACTCTCCTATTTTTGGATCAATATTTATTTTTCCATACTTATCTATAAGATATTTATAACCTTTTCGGGTAATTTTTAGCAGGTTTTCATCATCAATCGGTCTTAATAACAGTACCTGAACTCTTGAAATCATAGCCGGCACTACTTGAAAAGAAGGATTTTCAGTGGTTGATCCTATAAGATATATAGTTCCGTTTTCAAGATGAGGTAAAAGCGCATCCTGTTGGGTTTTAGTGTATCTATGAATTTCATCGATAAAGACAATAGTTTTTCTGCTGGAAGTTCTTAATTCCTGCTTAGCAGTCTCCACAGTTTCTCTTATGTCTTTTATACCGGAATTGACAGCGCTGAGTTCAATAAACAGGCTATCAGTTTCTTTTGCTATAAGTCTTGCTAAAGTGGTTTTGCCACAACCGGGAGGTCCCCATAATATTAAAGAAAATAACCTTCCTGACTTTAACAAATTCCATACAGCTGAATTTTCTTTAATTATATTATTTTGTCCTAAAAATTCCGCTAATGATTTTGGTCTTAATATTTCAGCAAGAGGAATTTGTCGGTTTTGTTCTTCTAATATATCGAATAAGCTCATATTTAAAACTCATAATAATTAACCAGAATTACTAAATTGATAAAATGCTATAATCTCCCGAACTGTCATCCTGAGGTGCCAGAGGCACTTTTCTTAGTCATCAATCCCTCCAATAATACCTACTGTCATCCTGAGGAGCGTAGCGACGTGAGGATCTTTCCAGTTTTGAATAATAGCTTGTAAATGGATAGATTGCCACAGATTCCTTCGGAATCTTCGCAATGACAGAGATTACTTCTAACATATTATTTGCAAATCTTACCACTAGATTAATAATTCACAAAATTAATTAGCAACCCAAATTAGTAATAATATTTATTATATCTAAATAACAGAAATATCTCCAAATTCATAATTAAAATTCATAGCTATTCTATGTAAAATCTAGTATTATAAAATTAATTTTTAATTTAACTAATGATAGGTACAATAAGATGGACAATGAAACTAGGGTTTCTAATATAAATATAGAAGCATATAGTCTTTTTGATGTCACGTGCGCAGAATTGATAGCCACTGCTCTTGAAAATGTTGGCTTACTAAGACTTGATACACTTATTAATGGTAAGAATGCTGCAGAGTTTTGTAAGTCTTTTCAAAGTAAAAGAGAGAATTTTAAGGAAGCAACAAAATTAGGTAATTTACTGGTTAAATATAAAATAATCACTCAGAATCAGTTGCATGAAGCTCTGAATTATCAGAGAAAGAATCCTGAAGTTAAGTTAGGTACAATCCTTATGAAATTCAAATTCTGCTCTTTTGCTGATATAGAAAAATTTCTCTATATGCAGGTTCAAATACGTGATGATTTACAGGAAATTGATGATCTTGTCGTTAAAATGGCTACTATTAGAAAAAGATTATTACAGCCTTTGAGTCCTTCAAAATAATAAGGAGCTGCTAAGCAGCTCCTTATTATTTATTATTATTATTTTTTGCTTGCAATCATTTCTTCGAGTTCTTGAGGATTAAGAGTTCCAGAGGCCTTTACTTTATCAAGGTCACGCTCATTTGCAAGATCTTGACCTGCAACTATGACATCTTTTCCTTCTGATATTGAATGCATTTTAACTACCATTTATTTGGGTACCTCTTGTCATGTTTTTTCAATAATTCCCCTGCCCGTCTAAAAAGCTGTTTTGTTAAAAATAGGAACTTGATGGGAGATAGGATTTTTATATCCGTGTACTAATTAAATCAACTGTCTAGTTTTGACACTCATTTACTGACTAATTTTAAACCGTCAGGAAAGAAATTATCCTGAAAATATTAGGTTGTGGGGAATAAGAAGAATATGGCAAAAGTACACGTAAAATATCAGAGAAATCTTCAACATGAAGTCAAAATGAATGGTCATACCTTAATTATGGATGAGCCTAAAGATGTAGGCGGTAATGATAAAGGTCCAGGTCCTTATGAAACAATGATGGCAGCTCTTGGGGCATGTACATCCATGACAATGTTAATGTATGCAAGGAAAAAGGGCTGGGATCTTGAAGACGTAGAAATAGATTTAACTCATGAAAAAATTCACGCTGAAGATTGTGAAACCTGCGAAACAAAAACAGGCAGACTAGATAAAATAACCAGAGATATCAGAATTCGGGGTAATCTTAATGAAGAGCAGAAAAATCGTCTTCTTGAAATAGCAGAAAGATGCCCTGTACATAGAACTCTAACAAGTGAAAACCTGATTATAGACCATATAGAATTGGTACCATAAAATGCTTGAAAAATTTGAAAAGTATGAACTTAGAAACTTCTACAAGCAAATGGTATTGCTTCGTGAATTTGAGCAGGTTGCTGCTGAAATGTATTTAAGAGGAAAAATATCAGGATTTACTCACTTATATATTGGGCAGGAAGCAATTGGAGTAGGAGCAATATCTGCTTTATTTGATAAAGATTATGTTGTAAGTGCTTACCGAGAGCATGGGCATGCCATTGCAAAAGGGATGACTCCAAAATCAGTTATGGCAGAATTATTTGGTAAAGAAACTGGATGTTCTCACGGACTTGGTGGTTCAATGCATATATTTGATATTGAAAAAAGATTCATGGGTGGTTATGCCATCGTAGGAGGCGGAATTCCAATAGCAGTCGGGCTTGGTTTGGCAATAAATTATAAAAAAGAAGATGCTATTTGCGTCTGTTTCTTTGGTGATGGCGCAGTTAATCAAGGCGCTTTTCACGAAAGTTTAAACCTTGCAAAACTCTGGAATTTGCCAGTTTTATTCATCTGTGAAAATAATTTATATGCAATGGGAACAGGTGTAGTTAGAGCTTCTTCAGTTGTGGATATTGCAAAAAGAGCACAGGCGTATGATATTCCAGGCGAATCTGTAGATGGCATGGATATTCTGAAAGTTCATGACGCAGTTAAAAATGCAGCTAAATGGGTTAGAAAAGGAGCAGGTCCTTATTTTATAGAGACAAAAACCTATAGATTCAGGGCTCATTCTATGGCTGATCCAGGTAAATACAGAACCATCCTTGAGGAAGAAATTTGGAAAGAAAGAGATCCAATTGATACTTTTGCTAAACGGTTAGTTGAGTCAGGCTTGTTTGATTCTTATGAATTGAGCGAAATTAAGGAAGAAGTATTAAAAGAAGTAGATAATGCTGTAAGGTTTGCTGATGAAAGTCCAAATCCAAAGCCCGAAATGCTGTGTAAATATGTTTATGCAGAAAAGTAAGGGTTATAGTTTTTGTACCAGAACACTACCAGCAAGATAATTTTGAGATAAGTATCTTAGTTTTTGATCAATCTACTAGTTTTTAAGGAGTAAAGAGAAAATAATGGCAGAGTTAACATATAGAGAAGCATTAAACCTGGCATTAAGAGAAGAAATGAGGAGAGATCCCAGAGTCTTTATCATAGGTGAAGAGGTGGCTTTTTATCAGGGAACTTATAAAGTCACCCAGAACTTG
>MFRQ01000082.1:8508-9072 GCA_001784615.1 Candidatus Melainabacteria bacterium RIFOXYA2_FULL_32_9 | reverse complement strand
CTTAAATATATTTATTGTATATATCCTAACAATATTATATACAATTATTTCAATATTTTTATCTTTCTTAACAAATTTATTCAACTAAATAACTAAAATTGTTTATTCTCTAAAAATTGCATTATTGTTGAATAAAAATCTTAAAAATCAAACCCTGCTACCCGAAAAGCCTTATACAATAACTTATAAGTAAATTACAAGCCTTTTAAGCTGAATCTAACCATAAATTTATGCATAGTTTAGAAGAATGATAAAAAATTATCCTAAAATTTTAATATCTTTTTGACTTGCTACGGTTATAGTTTTTTGTTATAAAAAAATAAATTTTAAACTTTGACAAAACTTTAGCAATTTTTTAAATTCATCAGACTTATAAATTATGTCTAAATTATCAGAATAAACTTTAAGAGGAAAACAATGCCAACTACTATCGTAAAAAAATCACTCTTAAACACAGAAGTCGAAACAAATTTTGAATCTGATGCTAATATCATTGATATAAAAACCATTGAAATCGTTAAAAATGAACTATTTAATATTATTGAAGAAGATAAAAAACTGGAT
>MFRQ01000082.1:7740-8426 GCA_001784615.1 Candidatus Melainabacteria bacterium RIFOXYA2_FULL_32_9 | reverse complement strand
CAATAGGTATAGCAGGAGAAACTGCCAGTGGTAAATCAACATTTACTTTCGATATAATCGAAGCAATAAATAATTTCCAAAGAAAATATGCTCTTGAACCCCTTATAACCCGAGTTAACACTGACGATTATTACTATGACAGATCAGATATGGTAAAAGCAGCCGGCAGCTTTGCCAACTTTGCCAAAAACTATGATCTTGATGTACCTAAAGCTTTCGAGCTCAGTTTATTAAAACAGCATATAGAGCAATTGGTTCTTGGAAATCCCGTCTGGTTACCAAAATATGATATGAGCGGAACCGCAATAAGACATGATAACCATACATTAGCTATTCCAACCAGAATAATAATTACTGAAGGGTTGTTCACCCTTACAAATCAAATAAAAGATGCTTTCGACTTTTGTGTTTATGTAGATGTATCTCATAAGGCACAGAAAGAGCGATTTTTCAAACGTGCACAAGAGCGAAATCTAGGTGATGCCACAATAGACGTTTACAACAATGCCACTTCAAAAGCAGAAATTCACATAAAGCCTTCTGCTAAAAACGCTGCTATGGTTATAAACGGTGAAGCATCAAGAAAAGATTACCAGAATACCGCAAATAAATTCTTTGAAATTCTGGAATATATACATTTTTCAAAAGCTGTAGCTAAATAGTATCCTGAAATAGTGTGATATGAA
>MFRQ01000082.1:0-7680 GCA_001784615.1 Candidatus Melainabacteria bacterium RIFOXYA2_FULL_32_9 | reverse complement strand
AACAGTAAAAGATGAGCTAGGTTTAGACAAGGTTACTTTTATCCCGGCATTTTGTCCGCCTCATAGAGACAGAGAACTTGCAAATCCTGATCATAGACTTAATATGGTCAAAATTGCCATTCAAGATAATCCTTCTTTCGAAATAAGTGATATTGAATTTAAAAGGCAGGAAAAATCGTATACATATCTGACTATACAAGACTTATTCAAAAAAAATCCGCAAATTTCTGGTAAAATAAATTTTATCATCGGATCTGATGCGTTTAAGCTTATCGATACCTGGTATGAAGCAGAAAAACTTGCAGAGCTTCTTAATTTCATTATCGTTATACGACCTGACAACACTGAAATTGGAAAATTATTTGAAAATATCAAGCTAAAACAATTTGATTTTGAGATTGTCAAAACCCCATTATTGGATATATCTTCTTCTGATATCAGAAGAAGAATTAAGAAAAAAAAGTCCATAAAATACCTTGTACCAAGAGCAGTAGAAGAATATATTTATGATAATAACTTGTACATTCAGTAATGAGATGAAAATATGATTAATGATGTTAAAAAATGGTTAAAAGACAGATTAAGTGAAGAAAGATATTCTCATTCATTAGGATCAGAAGAAGCTGCAAGAGAACTGGCTCAAAGATTTGACGTTGATGAGAATAAAGCTGCATACGCTGCTTTAATTCACGATAATGCAAAATGTGTTTCTACAGACGAATTACTAAAAATTATCAATGAAAACAACCTATCCGTATCAGAAACTGAAAAACAAAGCACAAAAACTCTCCACGCTCCTGTAAGTGCATATCTGGCGCAACAAGAACTTGGTGTAAATGATACTGATATTCTTAACGCTATCAGATATCACACTATAGGCAGAATTGATATGAGTGATCTTGAAAAAATCGTTTTTCTAGCTGATAAAATCGAACCTAATACCAGAGAGCCGGAATTTAGAGAAAAAATTATTCAAAAGCTAAATCAAACAAATAACCTCGATGAAGCCATCTTGCTATGTTATGATGCAACAATCAGAAGCCTTCTTGATAGAAGATTAATAATAAGCCCTGAAACAATAGAAGTCTGGAATAATTTAATTTATTAATTAAATTAATCATTTTGCTACATTTTTTATTAAAAATGTTCTACTGAACTTAATCCTCTAGTATAATAGTCCATATAATATAAGTTTTTCTCAGGCAATATGGATAATATTCAATGACAGATATTAATGAAAAAACAGTAACCCTAATACAACTTGGATTAACAGAGGCATTCAAAAAAAACTTTGATGATGCTGTTAAATATATAGAAAAAGTTCAAAAGCTTTTTCTAGAAAGAAAAGATGTTTATAATATTGCTATTTGTCTTGCTGAATTAGCACTAATCCATTATCAAAATAATAGTGATCGTTTAATCAGATCACTTACACTTTTAAACGATGCAAAAGCTATACTTGATAATCAACCACAGAACGCTGAGGTTGAAGCAAAAATCCTTCATTACTATGGAACCATTTATTATTCAGAAAAACGTTACAGTGAAGCTTTAAAATACTTCAGAAATGCACTGGAATTAGTTAACAATAATAATTTAGAATATGCAAAAATTTTAGACAGCCTGGCTATATTTTATTTAAGAATAAATAATCATCAAGTTGCAGAAAAATACCTTAAAGAAGCATTAAAATGTAAACAAAAAATAGGCAATGAACTTGAAATCACGATAACAAAATTATTATATGGAAGATACTTATCAAATATAGAAAATTATGATGAAGCTTTATTATATTTATCAGAGGCATTAAAATTCATAGAAGGATTGGGAGATAATTCAACTGCTGCAAGAATTCAGGATGAATTGGCCAAAATTTATCTTGAAATAGGAAATATTGAAGCAGCAGAAGAATTATGCAAAAAATCTATGGATTTAGCAAAAAGAACCGATGCTCCACTAGTGTACGCATTCTCTTGCTGTACATTAGCAAATATAAAAATTAAGCAAGAAAAACCTAAAGAAGCTCTTCAAATACTCGAAAATGAAGTTAAACCGGCTTCTTTTGACTTAACCTCAATAAGAGGATATGCTCTTGCCAAACGTATAAAAGCAATGGCTTTTAATCAACTTGGGCAGATTCAAGAAGCTATAGTAAATTTACATGAGTCAGTGGAATTGTTTAAAGAAGCAGGTGTTAATGCTGAAGCGGCAAGAAGCTACTTTGAATTAGCTGAAACATATAAGAATGAAGACCATAAAGCAGCTTTTGCTAACCTTATAGAAGCATTTAAAATAGCAAAATCTAATAACCTTACTATTTTAGCTAAAAAAATAGAAGACTTTATATATGAAATTGACCAGACAGAATGGGCAAATATCGTTAATAAAGCAGCTTTTAAAGAAAAACTTACTAATGACTCCGAATCTATCCTCAATGCTTTAAATCTCATAGATCCGTCTAAAGTTAGTACTAATCCAAGAGATCCTTTAATTTCTCTTTTGAAAATAGGAAGATCAATTGCTGCAGAAACTGATATAGACAAATTACTGGAAATTATTGCTGAAGAAACTAAAGCTACATTGAACGCAGACAGGTGTACAGTTTTCCTACTAGATAGAGAAACTAACGAACTATGGTCTAAAGTTGCCCTTGGAATGGGACAGCAAGAAATAAGATTCCCTGCACATATGGGGCTAGCAGGTCATGTTGCTACAACAGGCAAGACTATTAACATTAAAGATGCTTATAATGACGACAGATTTAATAAGGAAATTGATAAAAAAACTGGATATACAACCAAAACAATCTTATGCATGCCAATGCGAAACCTTAATCAGGAGATTGTAGGTGTTTTTCAAGTATTAAATAAATTAGGCGGTGCTACTTTTTCTGATGAAGATGAAGATTTACTTATAGCAATTGGCTCAAGTGCAGGGATAGCACTTGAAAATGCACGTTTATTCCAAAAACAATTGTTAATGTATGAAGATCAAAAACGTTCATTCATAAGCTTTATCAATACACTTGCTGCTGCGATTGATGCAAGAGACAAAATTACATCCGGCCATTCTACAAGAGTAACCGGCTATAGTGTTGCTATCGCTAAACAAATGGAAATCCCTCAAGAAAAAATTGAAGTATTGGAAATAGCGGCTTTATTGCATGATTTTGGAAAAATTGGCATCAAAGACAGCGTACTTTGCAAAGAAGGCAAGTTAACGGATGAAGAATATAAACATATTCAAGAGCATGCATACATTACCAATGAAATTCTTAAAAATATGTACTTTGAAGAAAAATATAAAAATGTCCCTGAAATTGCATCATCTCACCATGAAAAGTATAACGGCATGGGCTATTTCAGAAAAACCAAAGGTGAAGAGATCCCTCTTGGCGGAAGAATTTTAGCTGTAGCAGATGTATTCGATGCGATAACATCAAAACGTCATTATCGTGATCGCATGCCATTTTTGCAAGTGCTAAGTATACTAAAAAAAGATTCGGGTAGTCATTTTGACGGTGGTATAGTTGATGAATTCTTTAATATAAGAGTTAATAACATTCTTGATGTTCTATTATTAAAAACTGATGCAGCTTCTTTAACTGATGAAGAAGAAAAATTATTTGAAAAATACACAATAAATGACATGCATCAAATTCTACAAAAAGAAGAATCTGACAGGACTGAAATAGAAAAAGAAATTATAACCACATTTGAGAAGCACTACAATCCTCCTCATGAAAACAAAGAAAACGCTTAATTATTCAACATATGGTAGAGAACTTGTTTATAAATCAACATTAACCTTTTTAAGGACTAAATTATAGACATCTTTTAAAGGAATATTATTCTCTTTAGCTACTTTTACACAATCATCATATTCAGGTTTCACAGATAATATCTTTCCTGAATTATCTCTTCCTATCTTTACTGCTATATCTCCAAGATTATCAAGAGTAATCTTCTTAAATTCTCTATTTAAAATAGTTCTGTTTACTCTATAACTCCTAACCCCAAATGTTGTGGTTTCTTCAAAGATTATTTTCTCGACCTTTTCCTTAATTCCTACAGGACATAGAACTGTAAGAACATTGGCGGGTCTGTTTTTTTTCATAATTACCGGAATTAAAAATACGTCAAAAGCCCCTAAGCTCATTAACTTTTCAAATATAAAGTCATAAAACTCTGGTTGCATATCATCAATATTAGTCTCAATTACCCAAGTTTCATCACTATTTTGTTGTTCATCAGATTCTCCTAGTGTAAACCTGACAACATTTGCAAGTTGAGGCACTTCTTTTTTACCGGCACCATAAGAAATAGTATTAATTTTAGAAAAACTTGGAAAACTCCCGAATTCTGTTTTTATAGTAGTTAAAATAGCAGCACCTGTGGGAGTTAATAATTCAGTTTCCACTCTAATTGAGTTATCAACAGGCCATTCCTTGGAAGTTATAATCTCTAATGTTGCAGGAGCAGGAACAGGCATCACTCCATGAGCACACTTTACATAACCTGAACCTGTATTTACAGGACCCACTACAACTTTATCAATATTCAGACGAGAAAATAATATCGAAAATCCCACAATATCAACTATAGAATCAATTGCGCCAACTTCATGAAAATGTATTTTATTTATATCAGTTCCATGAACTTTTGTTTCTGCTTTACCAAGGTTTGTAAAAATCTTTATAGCAAGATCTTTTGCTTTTTCATCAATTTCTGATGAATTTATTATTTTTACAATATCGTTTAATCCTCTGTGATGATGTTCATGATGGATTAACTCAACCTCTACATCTGTAGCAGCTATACCTTTTTTAACCACATTAGATATCTTGATTTCAAAAGAATCAGCAATATCTTTAAGCTTTTTCAACTCACCAATAAACCAATCCTGATCAACTCCTGCGCCTAAAAGTGCACCAAGGAGCATATCACCACTCGCACCAGCCAAACATTCAAAATAACAAGTTCTTTTCATACTTATATATTTTCAAAAATAAGCTTTCATGTAAACATTATTTTATGCTTTAAGTTATTTTTATCTTCACTTATCCAGATTAAAATTATTAAAAGTTGGCTGATTAACTTAATAAAAAATGGGTATAGCTTAATAAGAGAGTGCAAAAGAACAGAGGTAAATTATGGAGCAAAAAGTTAGCCAAAAAAATTTCCCGAGAATCACTTTAAAATGCAGATGCGGCAACGAATTTAATGTTAATGTAATGAAATTGCGTGAAGATCAATCTATTACTTGTCAAATTTGCGGCGAAAAGTTTGACAAGGAAATAGGAGAGAAATTTGCAAAAGCCCTTGAGGATCTATATAAAGTAAAATATCAGTTGGAAAAGCAAGATTATCCTTTCCACTTCTCCTTTATTTATAAGTCTTCTTACCCTCAACCACCAATACCTGTTACATTTGAGGAAGAATAAAAATTGATATAAAATAATAAATATATACTAACACTGGAAATATAATGGCTAACTTTATCCCTTACAAAAAATTTGATGGATCAGCTAATATGGCTATAGATGAAGCCTTACTTGCTGATTCTATTAAAAATACCCTTGAACCTACTTTAAGATTATATGGATGGTCAAGACCAACGCTGACATTAGGACGCAACCAATCTATGCAAGGAATTAACCTGGATTTTTGCATGCAAAACAATATAGATATAGTTAAGCGCCCTACAGGAGGCCGTGCAGTATTACACCAGCATGAACTGACCTATAGTTTTATTATACCTATAAATCTATTGAAAGATGGTAGTTCTGTTCTCTCATCTTATAAACAAATATCTGATGCATTAATTATTAGCTTCAAAAAACTAAATGTAGAACTCTCTTACCCTAAATATAAGAAGATTTCGGTAAAAGATGGATATTGCATGGCAATTTCTACCGGATCTGATTTAAATTATCAGAATAAAAAGCTTATTGGCAGTGCTCAATTTAGGAAACAGGACTACATTTTACAACACGGCTCAATTTTAATCGACATTGACACTGACCTATTATCAGGAATATTTGGTTCAAATAATCTTGATTCAGATCTTATAACTCTTAAATCAATTAATTCAACATTAGATGACATTAACTTGTTATCTGATGCATTAAAATGTGGTTTTGAAGAAAAATTTTCCTTAAAATTCAATGATTATTCAAAATAAAACCAAGTTTTAACTCTTTACCAATAAATTAAGTTGTCAGTTTAATTTAAATAAAGATATAATAAAATAGTAATTCTTGAAATTTATAGAAAACAAGATTTTAATAATTTTGTTAATATGGAACTTTTTTAATTAAAAAACTCCAAAAAAGTTATTTTTATTATCCTTTCATTTAAAACTTGAATATTAAAAATAAACCAACAAATGTATTAATTATTTTAATAAAACTAATTATAATTAGTTTATCGATATTCCAGAGTAGAGAAGTCTATTTAAAGAGAAAAATATGATGTTTCGAGAAACCAAAACACACGAAGTCACCGTTGACATTGTGATTTTTACAATCAGAAAGAAAAAACTTGAGGTTCTTTTAGTACAAAGGGCTCATGAACCATTT
Source organism: Candidatus Melainabacteria bacterium RIFOXYA2_FULL_32_9 (assembly GCA_001784615.1). Lineage (NCBI taxonomy): Bacteria > Bacillati > Candidatus Melainabacteria > Candidatus Melainabacteria bacterium RIFOXYA2_FULL_32_9. The sequence continues at coordinate 1,100 of MFRQ01000082.1, read as the reverse complement.
AAAGACAAATGGGCGATACCAGGGGGTTTTATTAGACTGTCCGAACCTCTTGATGAAGCTGCTAAAAGAGTTCTTTTTGAAAAAACTCAGGTGAAAGACGTTTATCTGGAGCAGTTATATACATTTGGTGATCCTGGAAGATATCCAAATGCAAGAGTTATGACTGTAAGTTACTTCGCTTTAATCAGATCAGATGATCTCCAATTATCTTCTCGTTCTGACGTAAACGTTCAAAAAGTAAGCTGGCATCCTGTATACAGCTTACCAGGACTAGCTTTTGACCATTCAAAAATTCTAGATCACGCAGTAAAAAGGCTCAGAGATCGCCTGGAATATTCACCAGTCGCATTCCAGCTTTTACCGAAAAAATTTACTCTTACTGAACTGCAAAAAACTTACGAGTTAATTCTTGATAAAGAACTTGATAAGAGAAACTTCAGAAAAAAAATGGTCTCTCTTAGCATTCTTAATGAATTCGATGAATTTACAAAATTGTCATCAAAAAGACCTGCAAGGCTATATTCATTTAATGAAGAGACTATTGAGAGTCAAAAAGGTCTGACTGCATAAAAATTTAAGAATACAATATAGAATAAGAGCGCATATATAAGTGCGCTCTTATTCTATATTAATTTAGGTAATTGTTCGAGTTATTCAACAACAATTACGCTAACTGGACAAGCGTCAGCTGCTTCTTTAACAGCATCTTCATTACCAGCAATATTAGCTTCATTAACTATAGCAACGTCCTCAATTGTAAATACCGCATCACATATTGATTCACATGCACCACAAGCTATGCAACCATCTTCAACTTTAACTTTCATTTTTTCCTCCTAGTAAATCTCGAAAATAAACTTCCAACTATACTATTATACTTCCAAATTAAATTTAGCATTAATAAATTTTATGAATTTTTAATATAATTTATGATACTTGCCTAGAAAGTGTTGAGAGGTACTAATAGTGCAGCATGTCATTGCAAGCCTGCAACACAGGCATGGCAATCTATCTGGTGAATACTGGAAAGATTACCACGGTGACACAGTCACCTTTTCTAAATTCATCAATCTTGGTAATGAGACTATGATTGTAGACTT
>MFRQ01000081.1 GCA_001784615.1 Candidatus Melainabacteria bacterium RIFOXYA2_FULL_32_9 | reverse complement strand
TGACTTATGTTAGGTAATGAATATTACCTTAATTATTTATCTAGATTTTAAACCTTGCTTCACTTTTTCCAGTCATTAATAATAGGAGTACAATAAAGATAAAATCTATCTTTAAGAATAGAGAGAAAAGACCAAATATGAATTTTTTTAAAATCCTTTTTTTCATATCTTTGATTGTCATAACTTTTCAGTCTGTAAAAGCTGAAGAGATAACAATAAATAAGGGTGAAGTGCTAACCCTTGAGCGTTGTATTGATATAGCAATCAGCAAGAACCCAAATATAGATCTGGCTGATAGTACTACTAAGGTTTACGAAAGTAGAGTTGGGCAGGTTAAATCAGGTTATTTACCTCAAATAAATCTTTCTTCAGGCTATAATAGATTAAATTCTATTACTAATGTTGGAATTGATAGGGATAACAATAGCTATTCCGGGAGTGTTGGGGTAAATCAGCTTATATATGATTTTGGCAAAACTCCAACTAAAGTTAAAATTCAGGATTTAAACCTTGGTTCATCCAAATATGATTTGGATGATACGGTTATTTCTATAGCTTATAGCGTAAAACAGTCTTATTATAATGCACTTACAGCTAAAATCAGCAAGGATATACATACACAATCTATTAATCAATATGAGCAACATTTAAGGCAAGCAAAAGCTTTCTTTGAAGTGGGTACCAAGCCTAAAATCGATGTAACAACAGCAGAAGTCAATCTTAGTAATGCTAAATTAAATTATATTAAGGCTGATAACCTTTATAAAAATGCTATTGCTAATTTAAATAATGCAATGGGCATGCCGGATGCTCCTGAATACGATATAGATAATATATTTGCATTTAAACATATTGATAATAAGAGAGCTGATGACATAGAAATTTCAAGCAAATCAGGTAGTGAAAACTCACCAAGACAAGAAGACGACACTGTTTTAAAATCCAATGTGACTAAATATAATATAATCGACAATCTTACCTTTAAAAAATACTATATAGGTTTTGAAGATGCACTACAAACAGCGTTTGAGAATAGGCCTGACTTAAAATCTACTATAACAAAAGAAGAAGTAGCAAATGAATCAATTAAACTTGCTAAAAAAGATTATCTGCCTGTATTATCGGGAGCTGCCAGTTATGGACTTGGAGGAAGAGAATTTCCTCTTGATAATGGCTGGTCTGTTGGGGCAAATGTGACTATATCTGTATTTAATGGTTTTCTTACTAAGAAACAAATTGATGAAGCTAAAGCAAATTTGAATGTTGCAAAGTCCAGTGTTGAAATTTTAAAACAAAATATTTATCTTCAGGTCAAACAGGCATATATAAATCTTACTGAAGCTGAAAAGCGTATTCCTGTTGCTGAAATGACTGTAGATCAAGCTAAAGAGTATTTTGATTTAGCAAATGGCAGGTATAATGTAGGAGTTGGGAATTCTATAGAAATGCAGGATGCAGAAATAAATTATAATAATGCTCAATTATCATATGTACAGGCATTGTATGATTATAATGTAGCTCGTAGTAATCTTGAGAAAGCAATGGGTATCAAATGAAAAAAATAGCTATCAGCTTAATATTACTAGTTCTTATATCTTCCGTAATATTTTTTGTTACTAAAGATAAGAACAAGGCTCCTGAATACAAAACTGAGAAAATTACAAAAGGAGATATAGTAGAATCAGTAACAGCATCAGGTACGGTTAATCCTGTAACAAGTATTAGTGTTGGCACACAGGTTTCCGGTGCCATTAAAAACTTATATGTTGACTTTAATTCCCCTGTTAAAAAAGGTCAATTATTAGCACAAATTGATCCTTCATTGTTTGAAGCACAGGTAGAACAGGCAAGAGCAAATTTTAACAGTGCTCAGTCAAATATCTATAATGCTCAGGCAAATTTGCAGAAGATTCAATGTATTACTGATAATGATTATAAGACTTATCAAAGACAAAAAACGCTTTATGAAAAGAACTTTATAGCAAGAAGTGATGTCGACTTAGCTGAAACTACCTATAATACTGATAAGGCCCAAATAAATTCAGCTAAATCTCAGATAGGTTCAGCTCGAGCACAAATTGCTCAGGCTGCTGCCGAGTTAAGAAATAAACAGACCAATTTAAGATATACAAAAATCATCTCTCCTGTTGATGGAATTGTCGTATCAAGAAACGTTGATGTAGGGCAAACAGTTGCAGCTAGTTTTCAAACACCTACCTTATTCCTTGTTGCTCAGGATTTAACCAAGATGCAGATTGATACAAATGTTGCTGAAGCTGATATTGGAAAAGTTAAAGCAGGTCAGGAAGTTGAATATACTCTTGATGGATATCAGAATGAGACTTTTAAAGGTAAAGTCAAGCAAATAAGAATAGCACCAAATGTAGTTCAAAATGTGGTTACATACAATGTGGTTATCAGTGTAGATAATAAAGACCTGAAATTAAAACCAGGAATGACTGCAAATGTATCAATAATTACCTCGAAAAAAGGGAACATATTACTTGCGCCAAATGCTAGTTTAAGATTTACCCCATATGTAGATGATGATGCCCCTAAATACAAAGAACAGGGTCTCTGGGTATTGGAAAATAATAAACCTAAAAGATTAAGTATAAAAACAGGAATAAGCAATAGTAGCTATACTGAGATAACTTCAGTAAATATGTCTGAAGGGCTGGAAGTAATAGTTGGCAAGATTGAGAAATCCAAAAAGAAAAAAGGTGGAGATCCCAGAATGAGAATGTTTTGATATGACACTCATCGAGATAAAAGATGTTAATAAGGTTTATACAGTTGGTGATATTAAGGTTAATGCGCTTAATAATATGTCCTTAATTATCAATTCTGGTGAATTTATATCTATAATGGGACCATCTGGTTCCGGCAAATCAACTTTTATGAATATACTTGGGTGCCTTGATATTCCTACAACCGGCAAATATTTTCTGGATGGAATTGATGTAACTCGATTAAACAAAGACCAGCTTGCAAATATTAGAAACTTAAAAATCGGGTTTATTTTTCAGGGATTTAATCTTATATCAAGAACAACAGCAATAGAGAATGTTGAACTCCCTATGATTTATAAGGGAGTATCACCAAAAGAAAGAAGAAAAAGAACGCTGGAAGTTCTTAAATCAGTTGGGTTGGAAGGTAGAGAACATCATACCCCAAATCAATTATCAGGAGGACAACAGCAAAGAGTAGCAATAGCAAGAGCTATTGTTAATGATGCACCAATAATTATGGCAGATGAACCAACAGGAAATTTAGACACCAAAACCAGTTGTGAGATCATGGAGCTTTTTACGAGACTTAATAAAGAATCAAATAAAACAATCATACTAGTAACACATGAAACTGAAATTGCTGAGTACAGTCAGAGAATTATCAGGTTTAAAGATGGAAATCTTGTTAGAGATGAGGTTATTTCTACAAAAATAGGATAAAAAATATGATTGATATAATCTCTATAATAAAAATCTCGTTCAGCGCTTTAAGAGTTAATAAAATGCGCTCTGCTCTGACTAGTCTAGGAATAATTATAGGTGTTGGAGCAGTAATTATAATGCTTGCTATTGGTTCAGGAGCAAATAAACAAATATCTGAGCAAATATCCAGCATGGGGAGTAATCTGCTTATCGTATTATCAGGAGCGACTTCATCAGGTGGTGTCAGAATGGGATCTGGAACTATGCCTACTCTTACATTTCAGGATGCAGAATCAATAAAGCAAGAATCTCAATCTGTTTCTAATGTTGCACCTATATTATCAGAAGTTGGGCAAGTAGTCTTCGGGAATCAAAACTGGTCAACACAAATCACAGGCACTACTCCTGATATGCTGATAGTGAGAGACTGGTATTTATCAGCAGGAAGAATGTTCACACTTGAAGATGTCAAAAACGCTACAAAAGTCTGTGTAATAGGTCAAACTGTTGCTTTAAATCTTTTTGGAGATCTTGATCCTATTGGAAGAACTATCAGAATAAAAGGTGTCCCCTTCTTAATAATTGGTTCTCTTGAAAGCAAAGGCCAATCAGCAAGAGGGCAGGATCAGGATGATACAATTATAATACCGATCACAACGGCGCAGAAAAAGCTTTTTGGAACGCAGTTTCCTGGCATGGTTAGAATGATTATGGTAAAGGCTAAAGACTCTGAAGTATTATATGCAGCTGAAAAAGAAGTAGCAGCTATATTAAGGGAAAGACACCATATAGGGATAAATCAGGAAGATGATTTTAGTGTAAGAAACCTTACTGAAACCATGCAAATGGCACAGCAATCTTCTAATGTTATGGCCTTTCTTTTGGGTGCAATAGCTTCAGTATCTCTTCTTGTTGGAGGCATAGGAGTTATGAATATAATGCTTGTTTCTGTAACCGAGAGAACAAAAGAGATAGGTATTAGAATGGCAATAGGAGCAAAAATATGGGATATTAGGCTGCAATTTCTGATTGAAGCTCTAATTTTATCAATGGCAGGAGGTATAGCAGGTATAATTATTGGGGTTGCCGGGGCGAATTCACTTGGTTCTGTTGCCGGATGGGCTATAGAAATCTCTCCTATGTCTATACTACTATCATTTAGTTTTTCTGGAATAGTCGGAATATTTTTTGGATTTTATCCGGCTTACAAAGCATCATTGTTAAATCCAATTGATGCATTACGGCATGAGTAAAAAATATTCAAGAGTTGCTAGTTTTTTGTATTAAGGAAGCAGCCTACAAAAATCACAAAAGATTTTGATGAAAAATCTTTTGTGATTTTTTCCGCAATATTGATGTCTTTATTTCCCAAAATTAACTATCAAAACCCAGGAAAGCCTGGATCGTTTGTGGTGAATCCCGGATTGCCTGATGTAAATGATGGTGCTGAATCAACAAAATTAGGGTCTGTAGTTGAAAACGGAGCTTGTGTTGTTAAAGTATAGTCATATGAAGTAAAAATCTCATCAGCTGTTTGTGTTGTGCTCATTTTTACTACCAGAAGATCATAGGATGATCCATTATGCGAATAACCAACTATATTTAGCATTCCTTGATTTAACTTGATTCCTTGAAAGATATCTTCCCCATCATCGGTTGCATTAAATCTTTTATCCCAGATTATATCTCCACTTGAATCCAGTTTTAATATTGCTGCATCATTAGCACCAGTAAATGAATGGCCAGTAACATAAATATTTCCTGTGGAGTCTACCTCTATACCTTTACCATAGTCTTGATCATGATCCGTAGCGTCATACATTTTTTGCCACAGAACAGTACCATTTAAATCCATTTTTACAACTGTAAAATTACGAGCATTAGGCCAGCCTTCTTTAGTGCCTGGAATATAAATATTTCCATCATGAATTACAATAGATCCACGATTATGGTCTCCATCAGAGTGATACCTTTTAGCCCATTGTAAAGTACCCGAGGAATTCACTTTAATCATTACAAGATGATCAAGATCTGAATACCCACTAACATAAACATTTTCTTGATCATCTAATGTTATTCCATATCCTTGATCATCGCTATCAGTATTAGAGGCGTTAAATCTTCTTTGCCACAAGATGCCACCATTAGAATCCAGTTTTAATATGAATATATCGTTATTAGCGCTAGCAATTTCTCCATTATATGTTTGTCCAGTAACATAAATATTTCCATCATTTATAGCTATTCCCCATCCTATATCGGTACCTGAAGAGCCATTAGGTTTGAACCTTTTCTGCCAGACTAATCCCCCATCCGAATCTAGTTTTATTACTGCTACATCAGTGTTACTAGCTGAACCTGACTCACCAGTAATATAAACATTGCCACCATCATCTAATGCTATAGCGTATCCCAAGTCATTTTTAGCTGCATCTGAAGAGTGATATTTTTTCTGCCAAATTATACTTCCATCCGTGCGTAATTTCATCGCCACTAGGCTAGAAACTGAGCCATCACCTGTTTCTCCAGTAACATAAATATTTCCGCTATCATCTAATACTATACTTGCTCCATTAGCATCTCCACAGCTATCAAGTTCATCAAGGGAAGAATTGAATCTTTTTGCCCATTTGCAGCTAGTAACCCCATTAACTCTACAGGCTGTATTGAATCCAGGATTGCAACAGGTACCATCGATTTCAGATACTATGTTGGCATAACCCTTATTGTAATAAGATTTAATTATATCTTCTATTTTTATTCTACCGTTATTGGCATCATTCACTAACATATTTAAATAATAATGCAAGTCATCGCTAGATCCACTTACATTACAATTAGCTATATCTTTTTGACAACTTTTAATGAAATACTGGCAGGCATCCTGCCCCCCCTGATCACAAACCTCTCTTAATATAGTTTTTGCTGCTGTTTGTTCATTAGTTGAGCCATGGTCTGCATAGAAGCCCAATGTTTCACAGGCTTTATTCTGTGAATACTTACAGCGTTTAATTGCTTCTAAGCATGAATCAGATCCAGGATCTGCCGCCAATTCTGCCTTTGCACAGGTAATAGCATAAGGATCTTGCCCATTTGTACCTATTTTAAGTTTGAATAAAGGAAATATTGCAGCAAGCAATATACTACTCATTGCTAATACAAAAAGCATTTCAGATAAAGAAAGCCCATTAAGTCTTTTTTTCATGAGTTCGTCCTATATTATATGGCTTAATCAAGTAGTATATAGGCTTTTAATAAATTAAGATCTAAGTGATCCCAGCAATTTAAAAATTATGTACTAATTTTTTCATATATTAAGAACCGTGTCAACTTTTGAATAGAGGCTTTTTTGTACTTATTTGAGTGCTACTTATGTCTTATATAAATCAGTCAAAGGCAGGGAAACCAGGGCTATTTGTAGTAAATCCTAGATCACTGGAAGTAAACGATGGGGCTGAATCTATAAAATTAGGATCTGTAGTCGTGAATGGAGCTTGTGTTGTCAGGGCATAAGTAGTAGAGCTAAAAACGTTATCACTTGCTGTTTGTGATCTATTCATTCTTACTACAAGGAGATCTTTTAAATTAGCACCATTATTTGAATAACCAACTATATTTAGCATGTCTCTATGTGCTTTCATACCTTGAAACATATCCCCTTCATGGTTAGTTGCATCAAATCTTTTATCCCAGACCATATTTCCATCGTTATCCATTTTTAATATTGCTGCATCATCATTACCGGCAGCGTTTATCGAATGGCCACTAACGTAAATATAGCCAGTGTGTTCTTCTACTGTTATATCTATACCATAATCATCACCATGATTACTGGCATCATATTTTTTACGCCATATGACAGCACTATCTGTGCCTATTTTCATTACTGTTATGCTGGTAGCATTAGGCCAGTCTCCTTTACTACCTGTTAGATAAAGATTCCCATAATATAATACCATCCCCCCGCGGGCTACATCCGCGTCAGAACTATATCTCTTGGCCCATTGTCCGGTACCGGCAGCATTAATCTTGATAAGTGCTGCATTATTATAACCTGCATCATTATCAAATGAATAACCGGCGACATAAACATCTTCATAATCTTTATCTACTATTATTCCATATCCTCGCTCGAAGCTGTTGGTATTAGAAGAATTATACCTTTTTTCCCATATAACACCTCCGGTTGAATTTAACTTTACTACGAATATATCATAAATTGCGTCAGCAACTTCGTAGTTGTCTGTTATTCCGGTAATATGAATATTTCCATTTTGTACAGCTATTGCCCATCCTTTATCTGTTCCTGTAGAGGCAGTAGGTTTAAGTCTTTTTCCCCACATTAAATTTCCGTTTGGATTTAGCTTTAATACTGCTATATCAGTGTTGCTAGCGGAAGTTGATTCTCCTGTTACGTAGACATTACCACCAGGATCTACAGCTATTCCATACCCACGGTCGTTTTTAGTTGTATCTGAAGAGTGATATTTTTTCTGCCAGGCTATATTTCCATCTGTTAGCAATTTCATAACAAGTATGCTTGAAACAGTACCATTATTTGTAGAACCGGTAACATAAATATTTCCGCTGCCATCTAATGCGATGCTTGAACCAACGTAGTTGTCGGTTTCATCATTTTTATGGTTAGGAGAGTCGAATCGTAAAGCCCAGGGACAAGTGGTACATGTGGGTGGTGGGCCTCCACCTCCACATGAAGTGATCCCTTTAATAATACATGCCGTATAAAGATCGGGACAGCAAGTATAGCTATCAACTTGATCAGTTATATTTGAGTATCCATAGTTATAAAAATTTTGAGCAATGTCTATAATTTTTAATTTACCTGAGTTAATAGTATCTACAGGAAGATTTAAGTAATAACGCAAATCATTATCACCAGCAATATCACAGGTGGAGTTATCATCTTTACATCTATTTGCAAAGTATTCACAACCCCTTTTGCCTCCTTCATCGCACACTTCTTTTAATATTGATCTTGCAGCAGTTTTCTCATCTACACTGCCTTCTTCCGCATAATAGAGCAATGTATCGCAGGCATTATTCTGGTCTTGTTTACATCTTTCAATGGAACTAGAACAGGCATCTGATTCAGGATCCCCAGCTTGCTCTGTTACTACGCAGGTAACAGTAGATAAATCTATGCCTTTATGCCCTTTTTTAACTAGCATTAAAGGGAGCGTCATAACAAATATGATACTGACTAACATCAATGATAGTAATACTTCAGCTAAAGAAAACCCACTAAATCTTTTTTTCATAAACTTATCCTGTATATATGGGTTAATAAGAATATACAATTGCGATTAGACTTAAGTGATCACAGCAATTTTAAAATATATCTTAATTTTTTCATATATTA
>MFRQ01000080.1 GCA_001784615.1 Candidatus Melainabacteria bacterium RIFOXYA2_FULL_32_9 | reverse complement strand
ATTTCAAAAACTCGTCGTTTTCGAAATTGTAAGCTCCCGCTTCGCTCATCAAAATCCATAAGTATTTTTTACGCTGTCCTTATTCTGGGCAAGCACCTAATTTTATAAAACAAGGATTGCTTTCTAGTTGCTGTGCAAAATAGTTTTGCTCAGTTTCCTCAAAAACAATCCTCCCCTTATTTCAGATATATTAATGTTTAAAATGTCTTATTCCTGTACAAATCATTGCAATATTGTATTTTTCAGCTTCATCAATAACATCTTTATCTTTTATACTGCCACCAGGCTGTATAATTGCACCAATTCTTGCCTGAGCTGCCGCATGAATGTTATCAACTGCCGGGAAGAAGCCATCACTTGCTATTACAGCATCTTTAGTTTCATTGCAAGCTCTTGATAATGCTATTTCCATTGAAGCAATACGACTCGTTTGTCCCATTCCTATTCCAAGAATACGTTTATCTTTTGCAACCACGATGGCATTTGAACCCACATGCTTTACAACTTTCCAGGCAAAAACCATATCCTCAACCTGTTCAGGAGTTGGTTTGTGAGACGTAACCACGTTAAAATTATCTTTTGTCAATTCAACATTATCTGTAGTTTGGATTAAAGTGCCAAAAGGCAAGTTTTTGATATCGAATTTTTGAGTATATCTGTATTCCAGCATACTCATTGGAACTTTTACCAATCTTAAATTTTTCTTAGCTGTTAATATTTCAAGCGCTTCCTCAGTAAAATCAGGAGCAACTATAACTTCAAGAAAGATATCTTTGGCATATTCTGCTATTTCCTTGGTGACGGGTTCATTAAGACCGATAATACCGCCAAAGGCACTTATGGGATCACAATTAAATGCTTTTACATAAGCATTAGTGATATTTTCACCCAATGCTACTCCGCAGGGATTATTATGCTTGATGATACATGCCGCAGGGACATCAATAAATTCACTTACAATATTTAATGCAGATGTTAAGTCGACCAAATTGTTATAAGATAACTCTTTTCCGTGTAATAATTCAAAATCAACATTTAAGTGTGATTTGTAAAGAGCTGCTTTTTGGTGTGGATTTTCGCCATATCTAAGTTCCTGCTTTTTCTTAAGTGCAAGATTAAAGATTTCCGGCATTTGATCCATGGAAATAGCAGCAGTTCTTACATAAAACTGTTCTGAAATAATTGCATCATAAGTAGAAGTATATTGAAAAGTGTTTATAGCAAGTTCTTTTCTAAGCTCATATGTTGTATTTCCAATATTTTCTTCCAATTCCTTAAGAACTTTATCATACAAATCAGGAGAATATACAGGTGTTACATAGAAAAAATTCTTAGCCGCAGCTCTTAGAAGGGATACTCCTCCAATATCTATGAATTGTATAAGGCTTTGTATTTCCATATAAAAGTCTTTTGAGGCTTCTTCAAATGGATAGAGATTAACCACTACCATATCAACAGGCTGAATATCTTTTTCTTTAATCTCATTAATTTCATCCTGATGAGTTCTTGAAGCTAAAATGCCTGCAAATACCCTTGGATGTAACGTTTTAACCTTACCGCCTAATAATTCAGGAAAACCTGTCACATCAGCAATTTCTATTGACTCAATTCCATTTTCTTTTAAGGTTTCATAAGTTCCACCCGTTGAGATTATTTCATAGTCGTGTTTTTGAACAAGCTCACGTGCAAAATCCACAATTCCCCTTTTGTCGTAGACGCTTATCAGTGCTCTTTTTTTCCCCATGATCAACCATCCTCATACAAAATCTATCAACAAAGAAAACTCTTACTTTATTTATATGCTAAATGCACTTTTTTATATACCAAGTCTATTGAAATATTAAGTTAATTTTTTATAAACTCAAGATAGAAAATTATTTAATAATCTGTCAGACGAAAAGGATGCACAATCTGTGCATCCTTAAATATAAGTATTATAATATTATTAGAACTAATCTAAGTAGAATACTGTTACTACTTTGTGAGTTTCCTCAGCATATGCTACAGCTTTATGAAGCGTACCGCTGGTATGAGACAGGAAACAGACCAATTGTTGACAATCATCAATAATTTCTCTGTTACAAATCCTGCTGGCATCTGCTAAGGTCATCATAGCTCTGTCAGGATGCTCTACAATATTTGGTACACCAATAAGTTGATCTTGAACATCAGATGGTTGCTGTCCTATAGTTTGAGGAAGGATAACTTTAAGCTTTTCAGGATTAGATTTCATTGTTCCTCTGATAGCCGCAGCGTTAGTACCACTAGATCCACCACTGGTAATGATTGTATTACCCTGAGCTGCAAGAGCAAAAGTTAGTGTTTCAATAATCTGTTGATGCGTAATTGGTAAATTTCTACTTCCAATAATAGCAATACGCTTTGCAGCCTGTTGAATTGTAGCTAATTCATGGGCAAGTTGATCTGAAGTTTCTGGTGCGTCATCATCATCCAGATCATCTAATGGAACCATTATTGTACGTTGTTCTTTATCTTCTGCCATCAGTGATTCCCTATCTAATACTTTTCTTACTTACAATAACTTTAGTTAAAATTAATTTCTTAGTTTCTATTATATTATAATACTTAATGATATCATTAAACAAAATCTTTAAAACTAAATGAAATAATCGATTTGTTGTTGATAAAATTAATAAAGATGAAAACGTAACTAAGTCACTTAAAGTAGTACCAAAAAGATGAACAAAATTCTAGTAGGTTTAAATTCTGCACAACAAGAAGCTGTAACAAAATTATTTGGAACATTGCTTGTTTTAGCTGGGGCAGGGAGTGGAAAGACAAGAGTTCTAACACATAGGATAGCACATCTTGTTTATAATGGGGCAAAACCCTCAGAAATTCTTGCCGTTACATTTACCAATAAAGCAGCAAAAGAAATGAAACAGCGTCTAACCAGACTCCTTGGTGAAGAAATAGTCAAGGATATTTGGGTTGGAACTTTTCACAATATTTGTGGCAGAATTTTGAGGCAAGATATCGAGAAATACAAGACTGATGATGGCAGAAAATGGTATTGCAATTTTGTAATATTTGACCAGGATGATAGTTTAAGTTTAGTTAAGCAATCTTTGAAACTGGAAAACTTAGACGAAAAAATGTATCAGCCAAAAGCCATACAGTCTACTATTAGTATGGCTAAAAACCAGATGAAAGACGCATTTAAATTTGCGACCAATGCTAGGGATTATAGAGCAGACAAAATTTCAAGGGTTTTTCATAATTATGAAGGCCTGCTTTCCACAAATAATGCCCTTGATTTTGATGACTTACTCTTATTTGCTACAAATTTATTGGCAAAATCCGATGATGTCTTACAAAAATATCACTCAAGATTTAAACATATACTTGTTGACGAGTTTCAAGATACAAATTTATCACAATACGAGCTGATTAAATTGCTTTATACCGGTGGTAAGCTGGATACAACTTTAAATAATAGAAGTTTATGCGTAGTTGGCGACATTGATCAGTCTATTTATAGTTGGAGAGGCGCTGATTATACAATTCTTCTCAACTTTCAGTCAGATTTTCGGGATGCACACCTTATTAAACTTGAGGAGAATTACCGCTCTACTGAAAATATCCTGGAAGTTGCAAATCATATTATTGTAAATAACAGAGAAAGACTTGATAAAAACCTTTATTCTACCAGAGGTAAAGGCGACAAGATTTTATGCTTCGAAGCTCAGGACGAGATGGAAGAAGCACACTATATAGCAAATAAGATTGCTGCTCAAACAGCAGGAAAATATACTTTTAATAATTGTGCTGTCTTATATAGAACCAATGCTCAAAGTCGTGCGATAGAAGAAGCCTTTATGGCAAGAAGTATTCCCTACACAATGGTAGGTGGAGTTAAGTTCTATGACAGAAGAGAGATTAAAGACTTAGTCGCTTACTTGAAACTCATTTATAATTCAGACGATTCTCAAAGTTTAAAGAGAATTATTAACGTGCCAAGAAGATCAATCGGGCCTACTACAATTAAAAAGCTTGAGGAAATTGCTAATCAAGAGCATATTTCTTTATTCTCAGTAATTCAGAAAATCGAAGAATATTCTGATTTCACTGTTAGAACGGTAACGGCTCTAAAAGACTTTGTTAAATTAGTCAATAAGGCAAAAGAGAATCTTGAAAGAATGCCTTTGAGTGAATTTATTGCTCAGTTAATTGACGATATCGGCTATCTTGATGAACTAAAGGCTGAAGGAACAGAAGAAGCCAATAATAGAATAGAGAACATTCAGGAATTTATAAGCGCAGCAAGAGAATATGAGGACATCGACTCAGGCAGTGAACTTGGAGAATTTTTGACTCAATTAGCTCTTGTCAGCGATATAGATACAATGCAGGATAATTCTGAAACCGTAACACTTATGACATTACACGCAGCTAAAGGATTGGAGTTCCCTATAATATTCCTAGCAGGTCTGGAAGAGGGTATTTTTCCTCATTCAAGATCTCTAAATAATGCTACAGAGATGGAAGAAGAAAGACGTCTTATGTATGTAGGTGTTACAAGAGCTGAAGTTTTATTATATATTACTTATGCTAAGAGACGCCTTATTTACGGTGAGTATAAATACTATACTCCCAGTAGATTCCTTAGAGAAATCCCTCAAAATCTCTTAATAACTAATTATAATCCTAATGTTGCGAAAAAACCAAATTATGATTCAGTTCAACCAAGATCTGTAGGATATGGAAACACTAGATCCTTTAATGGCTCCAGAAACCATAAAGATGATTATGATGCTCCAATAAGTAATACTAGTTTTGGCAAGAATTTTAAGGTTCCAAAAGTTGATCGTGATGAACCTATAAGTAATTCAAGTTTTGGTAAAGACTTTAGCCTTCCTAAAGCTAAAAAACAGGAACCTTCTTCTATTGCTAGTCCTAAAGCTGAACCTAATAAATCTTTATCTGCAATTAAAGAAATTACCCCATCTATTAGCAAAGAATCTATCCAGCCTAAAAAAGTCGAAAGTAGTTTTACTGTAATTAAACCTGAAAAGCCTAAAGAGATTAAAGAAGCCAAAAAAACTGTAGAGGTAAAAGAAGAAAAATCCGAAGTTGTTATTTTTGTTGAAGGTGATAGAGTTTTTCATGAAAAATTTGGAATAGGCACTATTGATCAGGTTGTACAAGTTGGTTCGAATACAATGTATTCAATAGACTTTGGAAAAGCAGGCAAAAAAGCTGTTGATGCGAATTTTGGAAGGCTAAAGAAGTTCTAATTCTAAAGAATTCCCCTCTTCATTTTGAGGAGTGTGAAACAAGGCCGTCAAAAGCTCAAAGTAACCATATAGCTTAATGTATGGATAAACATAGAAGCCTCTCAAAGAGCCATCTTGCAAGATTTCTATTTTACGGAAGTTAAATTATTATATTCATTTAATAATGATTTAAGATGTTTTTTGGCCAATTTATCTAGATGATGGATTAAATTATTCGGTATACTTTCATTTGCAGGCTTATCAGTTGCATATACTAACTCAAAACCTTTAGGTAAAAATGTATCTTCTTTACCTTCAATTAATGGCAATTCTCTTGAATTATATTTAGGAATATTAGCAAGATCGTGATCTGTGATAATTGCTACTCTCATATCTGGTTTATAATTTAGCCTTTTTATTAATTCTCTTATCAGGCTTGCCAATGCCTCTTTTTCAGGATGGATACCAGATGGGGTTTTAAAGACTGTTGGACCATAAAATATAGGAGTATATCTTGCCAGACCAGGTTCATCTACAGGTTCACTTTGTAGTTCAGCATGAAAACATACAGAGAGATTCTGCCCTGTCATATCTGTACTTGTATCAATAGCAAATATGTAATCATAGCTTTTAAACCAGCGATATATATCACTATCTTGAGTTTTTGGATCAAGAGGTACTTCAAATATTACTTTAGGATCTTTATTTTTTCTTTCATAAACTCTAGATATGCTCACTGTTTTGGGAGTTATAAGCTTATCATTATCTATAAATTGCAATTTTCCATTAGGAAGTATTTTGGCATTTTGCATGTTAACTGTAACGACTTCACCCATGTCATAAGTGTAAATGTGTGATCTTACTTTTTTATTCATACAGCATTTCTTAAATTTCTTACCACTTCCACAAGGGCAAGGTTTATTTCGATCTCTACCTGTGGACACTTTTATTTTTTCCTTAGAACTTATCTAACCGCCTAAACACAGTATATCTCAAAAGTCCATCTAATTTCCGCTACTTCCCTGCACGATTACCACTTTTTTACCATCAAGCCCAAAAATTGACTTAAAAACACAATTGATTAAAGAATCCGAAACATAGATCAAGATTGAACAAATAAAAAATGCCGAGACACAGAATTGAACTGTGGACACAGGGATTTTCAGTCCCTTGCTCTACCAACTGAGCTATCTCGGCATAATATTTTATTTAGTTTATTGTCTAACTGACAGATTAATCATACTAGCCTCAATCTGATTCGTCAAGTAACAACTTTAGATGTAATAATAATTTGATATTTAGCATGTTATTATTACGGATCAATTGATACGCAATTAAATATAGCATACGTATGTAACAAGAATCAATAAGCAAGCTTATTATGTGTATGATTTATTTTTCATACTAAGTTTGGAATTTTCTGTCAGATCATTGATTAATTCAATTTGTTTTGGTAACAGTTTTTTTAGGTCATACTGTTCCAGAATTGTTTCTCTGGCTTTAATTCTGATTTCTTTCATCTGGTCAGGATGATTGAGAACTTCATCAATTCGTTCTGCAATTTCCTGTGGGGAGAAAAAGTCCACTAATAATCCATTTTCTCCATCTTTGATTACTTCTGTGACAGGAGGAGTATTGGATCCGATCACTAAACATCCTGCTGACATAGCTTCGAGCATTGACCAGGATAATACAAACGGGTATGTCAGGTAAATATGGGCTGAAGATGCTTGTAATACTTTTAAATATATATCATATGAAATACGCCCTGTAAAATGAACCCTGGAAGTGTCAAAGGATATTTTTTCTAGCATTTCCTGCTTGTATGTTTTGTTATTAGGTAGAGAACTTCCATAATATACACGGTCTTCACCGACAATTACAATGTGAGCGTTGGGTCTGCGCTCTAGTATATGAGGAACCGCTTCCATAAATTTATGAAAACCACGATAGGGCTCTAGTCCTCTTGATACATATGTGATAATCTCTTTCACTTCTGATAAATCCAGGTTTAAATGAGGTATAACCAGTTTAGCTTCAGGGTCAGGTTTTAGATGGTCTGTATTTATTCCATCGTGAATAATGCTAATCTTATCATGGTATTCAGGAGGAAATTGGCTGTGTTGCCATTTTGTTGGAGAAATTCCATGATCACAGCTATATAAATCTATGAGTATGTGTGAATTTTTTACTCTTAATAAGGCCTCAAGGTTTACGGGTAAAGGTCCCTGCTTTTCAAAATCTACATCTGATCCATATGCACGATAAAACCATTCAAGATAACATAAAACAGGGGTATCCGGAAAAACATCTTTTATAAATAAAGTATTTCCCCA
Source organism: Candidatus Melainabacteria bacterium RIFOXYA2_FULL_32_9 (assembly GCA_001784615.1). NCBI lineage: Bacteria > Bacillati > Candidatus Melainabacteria > Candidatus Melainabacteria bacterium RIFOXYA2_FULL_32_9. The sequence continues at coordinate 1,554 of MFRQ01000080.1, read as the reverse complement.
GGAATGGCCAATTATAATATCTGGTATAAAACCTTGATTTTTTAAAGATAATGCTGCTTGTGCACTTGCTTGACCGTGAAGTATTGATTCTTCAAAAAACCTTAAATAACGATGTGCATTATCGGGTACTTTTCTTGATAGATTATAAGCCAGTTTTGTTACACCAGGAAGGCTATCCTCTTTTCTGCCGGTTATAAAAACCACTTGATTATCAGGATTCTGGGTAAAATAATTTATTAAATGTTTGAATTGAGCTGGGAAATTACGGTGAAGAAATAATATTCGCATAAAATATTCCTTTTTCTATCACCATTTATTTTATAACAATCCAAATTGTTATATGAATAAAATTTATTTTTTGATAAATAATTCCAGTGCTAGTGGAATGTCCCAAAAATTTTAAAGAACAATAATAAAGAAAATTCGTCTTAAAAAAAACAAGGCGAGGGAATTAGTGATGAAAAAACATGAAATAAAGCTAAGTGAAGAGCAGAGAAAGCTTTTAGTTAAATTAACAAACAAAGGAAAAGATTCCGCAAGAAAAATCAAGAGAGCAAATATTCTTTTGCTTGCAGACGAAGGCAAAAAAGATAAAGAGATAATGGAAATAGTTAGGGTGTCAAGCGGTACAGTTGAAAGAATTAGAAAAAGATTCGTATTAGAAGGGTTGGAAAGATCATTAGAAGAAAAACCAAGATCAGGAGCACCAAAAAAGATCGATGGACGAGGAGAAGCATTAATCATAGCAACAGCATGTTCAAATGCTCCAGAAGGTAGATCAGAATGGACAGTAAGACTTTTAGCAGATAGAATTGTAGAACTTGATATTTCCAAATCAACAGTACAACGTACGTTAAAAAAAATAAGATCAAGCCGTGGCTAAAGAAACAATGGTGTATACCAAAGGCCGATGCAGAGTTCGTATGTAGAATGGAAGATGTTCTTGATCTTTATGAATCAGAATATGATCCTGAGAAGCCAGTTATATGTGTTGATGAAAAGCCATATCAACTTTTAGACAATAAGATTGAACCTGTAAAAATGAAAGCAGGAAAGTCTAAAAAGGAAGATTACGAGTATCAAAGAAATGGTACTTGTAATATTTTTATGATTGCAGAGCCTTTTAATGGTTATCGTGATTGTAAAGTAACTGAGAGAAGAACGAAAAAAGATTTTGCAGTGCTATTAAAGGATTTATCTGATAAATATTATCCTGAATCTAAAACAATAAAGCTTGTAATGGATAATTTAAACACGCATAAACTCTCTATCCTTTATGAATTTTATCCTCCAGAAGAAGCTCGACGAATCATCAAAAGATTTGAAATTCATTCCAGTACATGGAAGCTGGCTTAATATTGCTGAAATAGAGCTTTCAGTTATATCAAAATAATGCATTAATACAAGAATCCCAAATTTCGAAAAATTACAAAAAGAAATACAAACTTGGACAAAAGATCGTAATAACGATGAAATAGGCGTAAATTGGAGGTTTAGAACTAAAGATGCAAGAATTAAATTAAAGCGTCTTTACCCATCATAATTTCTGGGACA
>MFRQ01000079.1 GCA_001784615.1 Candidatus Melainabacteria bacterium RIFOXYA2_FULL_32_9 | reverse complement strand
AATTAACAATGCAATAACTATTTTTATCCAACTTTTTGTATAAATATTATTTGAAGGTTCGGGTAAACCTGCTTTAAAAGAAGGAGTTATAGGATTATAAGTGTTTTTATATGTTTTATTATATGCTCTATAGTTAGTATTCATTGAATTTAATTGAATCATATCATTCCTTTATCCATATTTATGAATTATTAGTACTATAAAAAACGTAAAAACTAAAAGTTGCTATTATTAATGCTAAGTAAAAATAATTTATTTAAGATAAGAATTATTAAAAAACTTTTTATTTCTTATCATCCTATTTATTTTTCTCTTAATATAGGATAAATAAATTATAGTAAAAATAAAAAAGTAAGTTATATATAAAAAGGCTAAGAAATATGGCTACTACGTTAATTTCAAAATATAATACTAAATTTAATTCTTTTGGTGCTAAGTTTAAACCATCACAATTAAAACCATATAGAGAAGTTTTAAAAATGGTTTATGATAATCCTCAATTTAAAGCTATATATGAAAATGAATCCAGAGAAACTGTGCTTAAAATATTGGCATATCTTGAAACAATAAGAGAAAAAAGCTATGAACTTATTAAAGAAACCATATTAGATGTGCAGATAAGAACTGATATGGATGATACTGAAATAAGAGATTTTACTAAGCAATTTATCAATAATAACCTTGAAGCAGTTAGAAAATTATCATACCTTCCCATAGAATTGCAACCTTCTAAAGAATCTATGAAAACTTTAGCGAAATTATCTTTTAAATCAGTCATTTCTCAAAATTAAGCGGATTTTTAATTCTTTTTATTATCTAAATTGTCTATATTTTAGCTTTTTAAATAGACAATTTAGATAATAAAATTTCTTTGATTTGTTAATTAAATAGTAAAATAAATATATACACTAGGATAAAGGTAAACAAGAAATGACCACTTCACAAGAGCTTAATAACTTAGATAATTCAGTCGGAATAGTTGAAACTAAGTATTACTCGTTTTCTGAAAAAATTAAGCTTGAAAATGGCTTGGATTTTGGACCAATAACCGTTGCATATGAAACTTATGGGAAACTAAACGAGAATAAAGATAATGCTATATTAGTTCTCCATGCTTTATCCGGGGATGCACATGCTGCGGGTTATCATTCTCAGGAAGATAAAAAACCGGGTTGGTGGGATGATATGATCGGCCCAGGTAGAGCTTTTGATACTAATAAGTACTTTATTATTAGTTCAAATATTCTTGGTGGATGTAAAGGCACTACGGGCCCTGCTTCTATTAATCCTGAAACTCAAAAGCCTTATGCTCTTACTTTTCCTATGATTACCGTGGAAGATATGGTTAAAGTCCAAAAGAAATTAATTGATTATCTTGGAATACAAAGTCTTTTAAGTGTTACCGGTGGATCAATGGGTGGCATGCAAGCAATGGAATGGGCTATTAATTATCCTGAAATGGTAAAATCAGTTATAGTTATTGCTTCTACTAGCAGATTATCAGCTCAAGGCATTGCTTTCAATCAAGTAGGAAGAAGTGCAATTATATCTGATCCTAACTGGAATAATGGCAATTATTATGATAGTGAAGCTCCTGCAATGGGCCTTGCGATTGCCAGAATGATCGGGCATATTACTTATTTAAGTGAAGAATCCATGCACCAAAAATTTGGCAGAAAACTTCAAAATAAGACAGAGCTGGATTTTAGTTTTGATATAAATTTTCAGGTTGAGAGCTATTTAAGATATCAGGGCAAGAGCTTTGTAGATCGTTTTGATGCAAATAGTTATCTTTACATAACAAAAGCGATGGATTATTTTGATATTCCTCAAAAATATGGTTCTTTAACCAAAGCTTTTAAACAGATTGGTGCTAAATTTCTTGTAATTTCATTTTCATCAGACTGGTTATTTCCGCCGGAACAATCAAAAGATATTGTAAAAACCCTGATGAAAATTGATAAGGAAGTAACTTATTGTGATATAGAATCTCCTTACGGGCACGATGCATTTTTGCTTGAGTATAAGCAGCAAGCTAAGATGGTGAAGGGTTTTTTAAAGTCTGTAACTGATAAATTATATAATTAAATATTAGTAGTGCTACAACGTAAACTGAGTGGCTTAGCCACATTATCAAATCATCAATCAGTCCAACAAATAATTAAATTTGTACATTAATATCGACATAGTGATCTATTTTGAATAATAGCTTTTAATTGTAAAATGGACAGATTGCCACAGATTCCTTCGGAATCTTCGCAATGACAACTGTACAATTTTTATTTTCTGGATAGGTTTTTAACTAACAATCTGAGTTTTAGTAATATTCTTTTTTTCTTTCGATCAATTCTATGGAATAACCGTCAGGATCATTAATAAAAGCAATTTTTGGACCTTCTTCGGTTATATTAAAAGGTGCTCTATCATAATCCATACCATGCTGCTTAAGCTTTTCAGTGAATTTATCCATATTTTCTGTCTCAAAAGCAAGATGCCCAAAATAACTTCCGTGATTATAGCCACCTTCCGGTAAAGTATGATTGTATGTTAATTCTATTGCACAGCAACCTCTCTCATCAGTCATAAAATATAGAGTTGCTTTATCCTTTAATTCCATTGTCTTTGAGACTTTTAAACCAAGAACTTCCTGATAAAATTTAAGTGATTCATCAATATTAGAAACCCTTATCATCGTATGCAAAAATTTCATCTTATCCTCCTAATTTATTTCAAATATTTTTATAATATTATTACAAGAACTCTATATAATGCAAAAGATATGAAAGCTATTTTTTTAATTATAAAATCAAGATTTAAGTACAAAAAAGCTCTCAACGGGCTAATTATAGCCATGATTGCAGCTGGTGTTTGTGCTTTAAATATTGCTTTAGCTTTATGTAATGGCTTTGAGACAAGATTAGTTAATAAAATAATATCTTTTTCTCCTCAAATAAATATAATGATTAACGATAATGTTGATCTATCCGGATTAAAAGAAGAAATAGCTAAAATTATTCATATAAAAGAGCTTCAAGCTCTTGCTATAAACCCAAAAAGTGAGTTTACTCAAGGAGTAATTTTAAAAGGTACAGAATCAAAATTTTTATCTCAGTTGTTGCAACCTGAAAATTTATTAGTCGGCAAATATCCTGAAGGTCAGGAAATTATTATCGGAAATAAACTTGCAGAAAATCTTGGCGTTAAAGTCGGGGATGAGCTTCAAATTCTGACTGATCCGGCGTCTTTTGTTACTCTAAAAGTATCAGGAATCTTTAAAGTCGGATTATACAATTTCGATTCATCAACTATAATTACTCCGAATATAAATATAGTAAATCTCGAAAAAGACTCCCTATTCTCAACTTCAAGCTCATATCAGGGAATTTGGCTTAATAATCCAAACAAAGCAAAAATTCTAGCGCAAAAAATACTCTCAACTAACCCCGAAATACAAATTACTAATTGGCAAGATGACAATAAAGCTCTTATTAATGCTGTTAACTTTGAAAAAAAGGTCGTATTTACAGTATTATCACTACTTATAATCATTACTTGTCTTGCCATTACAATAACTCAGACAATACAAATTCTAAATAACAAAAATCAGATTGGAATTTTATCTGCTATAGGCTTCACTCCTCAAAAGTTACTATTTTTATACTCATTGGAAGGGTTATTTCTTGGCATTATCGGGACTCTTTTAGGAATGTCTGTTGGCTTTATATTAGCCTGGTATTTATTCAGTAATCCTATACATCTGCCTATTGATGTATATCACATAGAAAATTTAACTATTGATCTTAAAACTTCAGATATTTTAAGTGTTTCATTATTAGCAATCGTTCTTTCTGTAATATCAAGCCTAATTCCTGCCATTTATGCCTCAAAATTAAACCCTGTTGAAATTTTAAGAAATTAAGAATTTTATTCTTAATGGAACCCTTAAATAGCAATTATGACTATTTAAACTCATCCTTTTTTTAATTATAAAGTATCAAGGACAGCGAAAAAATCATTTAATAAAAAATTCTTACGTATTTTTTATTACGTCCCTAATACTACTCAATATCTTCTAATATTAGATTTCAAACTTTAATACAATTGCCTAAAATATAAGGTTAATGGTAAAAATATTTATATGATCTTGGATTTTGATAAATATTCTCTAAAAATTGATAGTGAAAGACTGCTAATAAGAAGTGCTGCCTTCCATTATTTCAGGGTGCCCGGCATTAATGTATGGAAAGACAGGTTAAGTAAAATAAAAGCCTGTGGGTATAATGCCGTTGACCTTTATTTCAATTGGGGCTATCATTCAAAACAACCTGGTATTTACGATTTTACCGATATAAAAGATTTAAGAGCATTACTTGATATTACAGTTGAATTAGGATTATATGTAATAGCAAGACCTGGTCCATATATTAATGCTGAGGTTTCAGCTGGAGGACTTCCTCCATGGCTATTTAATGTGCCTGATGTCATAATCAGGAACAGAAAAGATGGAGATTTTGTACATTCAAACTCTTATATGCAGGCAGTAAAAGAATGGTATTCAAGAATCATACCTTTAATTAATGAATATCATAATGTTATAGCTCTTCAAATCGAAAATGAATACTCTACTAACGAAGCCGAGCCTAATTATATTCAGGACTTATATGATATGGCAAGAGCTATGGGTGTAAAAGCTCCGTTATTTCATAACGATGCTTTTTGTGCCTGCTTATATTCAGATATAGTAAACATTTATGCTCTTGATACCTATCCAACCATAAATTTAAATTACGATTGGCGCACCAATCCATATGGCTTTGGTACCATTGACCATATGGAAGACTGCATTAGATCCTGTTCTGAAGATTCACCATTATTTATAGCAGAACTTCAAGCCGGATGGTTTGATAAGTGGGATGGCTTTGGATACGAGTATATCCGGAAATTATTTGGCAGAGAACATATAAATATAGTTACTAAAACAGCCTTATCTCAGGGTGTAACAATGTTCAATCATTACATGGGATGTGGCGGAACTTCCTGGGGACAATTAGCCTGTGATGAGGTTTATACCTCTTATGATTTTGCTGCACCAGTCTCTGAGTATGGTATTCCTCAGGAAAATTATTATAAAGCAAAAGAGCTTAACTACTTCTTACAAGCATTTAATCTTTCCTCAACTGATGTAGCAGTTAGTGAAGATGCTTTTTTAGAAGAAACTGATGAAAGAGTGTTTATAAAAATCAGACAAGACAACTTAAATAATTGTAAATGGTTGTTTATAAGAAACCTATATGAAGAAAGAAAAGAATTTAAAATAAAGAATCAATTTAATTTAAGCTTAAAACCCTTTGATATGAAGATATTACCAATGGATCTCGATTTATATGGTTGCAAACTCGATTTTTCAGGATTATCTATTTTCTCCAGAATCCAGAAAGATAATTATGAAGTAATTTTCTTACTTCTGGATGAAAATCAGGAAATGCTGATATCAGGTTTTGACAATAAAAAAATTCCTCAGGAAATTCAAATAGAAGAAGCTAATCATCTAAAAATCAAATTTAATAATTTGCCGGAAAAAGACTTGTTTTCCTGTAAATTCATAAAAGGAGAAAAAGTCACGGAATTTGTATTCCTTAAGGAAGAAACAGCTGATAGAACCTGGATAATACAAAATGAAGCTGTAATTGGGCCTGATTTTATAATGGATAATCCTTATAAAGCTGCTTTTAGTGAAAATAGAGAAGTGAAAGTCTTAAATTTAAACAAAAACTCAGACTGGCAAGCTAAAAACATTGATATGCTCACTAATCAAGAGCTTAATTATACCCGGGGTTTAGAATGGACTTATTTTAAATGTGCTCCTGAGATAGAAATTGATTATGATTATTCAGATTGGAATCTTGTTAAATCTCCCGAAAAGTTAGACTGCATTTCTAACAGGGTTTACGATGAATTTATCTGGTATAAAGGGGGTTTTCACAACATAATAGAGCAAATAGAGTTAAACGTTAAACACTGCTATGCTATATACCTTAATGGAACTCAAATTTTCCAGCATGATTTTCTATATTATGACTGTGGTAAAGAATTAAGTGAATTAATAACTATAAATGTAGACACAAAAATTCTACATAAAGATAAAGATAATGAAATAACTGTATTAGTACGAAATTTAGGCTTTAATAAGGGTTTTGAGAACGCACCTAATCTACCAAGAGGTATATTGAACTTTAAAACAATGCCATACAAGGAAATTGGCTGGAGAATCAGGGGCGGTTTGACTCCGGAAATTGAAGAATGGGATTTTATCAACATTGATAACCTTGAAGATGCATCGGATAACTCCTATCTCATCTGGGCTTCAGCATCTTTTGAGGTGAATTTGCCAGAAAATATCTATGCACCTCTTTATCTTGATCTTAATTCAACATCTTTTGACAAAGCAAATATCTACTTAAATGGGAATTTAATTGGACATTACTTAAAAACCAAGGAACCCCAGACAAAATTTTATCTGCCTGATGGGTTTATTAAGCAAAAAAATCGAATTTCACTACTTGTATGGAATAAAGATAATTATCAAAGATTTGAAGACTATAAATTTGAGCACAATAATGTTATTATAACTATAAGACATATTGGCCAGTATAATTTAGTTGACTTAAAGAAATTAGTATAAACCTGTGGTAAAAGGATAAAAGGAGAAACGTTTTGTCTATTATCCCTGATTTTTTACTCAAAAGGATTTATCGGAAAGGTAGTTTAAGAGAAACTGCTGAAGGAATTGCTTTTGATTTAAAAAATATCCTTGGCCCAGGAATTATTACCGGAATCAACTTTATTATAATCAACGATGTAGTTTATCAATCGCCGGTTATTAAGATCATATCATCAGACTTTGCAACTATTGCTGAACAAATTAACAATGAAAACCCTCTATTAGTAAAATTAAATCAGGAAATAACCTGCCTTTTAGATGGTGCAAAAGGATTACAAGATGGTATAAATAAAATCATTGTAGAACTTATTAGTAGAGATGTAGGGAAAGTACAAGTAACTCTTACAGATACAATATAATTATCAAATTTTTAGAAAATACAACTGAGAAGCTTTAACAAGAGAGCTTCTCAGTTGTATTTTCTATTTTGTTATATATTAATGCTTCTCTGTGACTTGCTTTTCCATTAATTCTAATTCTTTAGCCAGTCTTTCAGACTCTTTATCATAAGAATCTTGATATAACAGTACATCCTGAATAGTCTGGCCTGTACCTTGCATTAATTTTTTTGCAGCTTCGCTTATTTGTCCTACTTTATCGTTCTTATTATTCTGTTTTGGCTTTTCTTCCGGTTTTTTATGCTTTTCTTTATCATTGCCTAATTTTCTGGGTTCAGACTTAACAAACCTGTTTCTTAAAACAACTATTTCTACCCTTCTATTTTTACTTCTGCCTTCTAAACTATCATTAAGAGCTATGGGTACACTATCTGCATAACCTAAAGCAGAAAATTTGGCTTTAGAAAAATCAAAATTACCAATCATAAATCTAATAACACTTGATGCTCTGGCAGAAGAAAGTTCCCAATTTGAAGGATAAATAGATGATTGGATAGGAATATTATCTGTATGACCTTCAACTCTTATTGAATGATCAGCAAATTTTTCTCTTAAAGAATACCCTATTTTACGCAAGGCGGGATAAGCTTGTTTTTTAATTTCAGCACTACCCGAATTAAAGAATAAACTATCAACAAGATTAATAACTAATCCTCTCTCATCTATTCTTGTATCTACACCTTCAAGCTCATTTTTTCCTTTTAATTCCTCTATTTTTTCCTTAACTTCAGTAAAAGTTTTCTCTTCAGCTTTTGCTTGCATATGTTCGAAAAATGGAACAACTGATGTATTATCTGCGCCCTGAGATATAACATTTTCACCAGCTTTTTCAAGAACACCATCACCGCCTTGAATTACAGTTGATCCAGAAAAAGCCCTTTGAAGAGAAACTTTCAAGTCTTTAAACTTTGCAAGGTCAAGCTGAGAAAGAGCATATAATACTACAAAAGTTGCAAACAGAAGTGTAATAAAATCTGCATAAGAAACTAACCATCTTTCAAGGTTTTCATGTTCTTCAGCGTGTCTTTTTTTCTTTCCCATACTCTTGCTAACTTTTAAACATTAAATTATCTACAATTCAAATATTATAACTAAATAGAATTACGCTTTTGCAGGTTTAGCTGCTACCTGATTATCCTTTTTATCTAATAAAAATGCCTGCAATTTTCTTTCTATTAAAGCAGGACTTTCTCCAGCTTGTATTGACAGGATTCCTTCAATCATAATCTCTTTTGCAAGAAAATCCTGTTTAGACTTAAATTTTATTTTTGAACCCAAAGGAATAAGTATAAGGTTTGCTGCCCCTACACCATAAACTGTAGCTACGAAAGCAACTGCAATCCCGGCACCCAACTTAGAAGGATCTGCTAAGTTCTGCATAACCTGAATTAGACCTAGAACAGCTCCAATAATACCGATTGTTGGGGAATATCCACCGGCTGATTCCCATACTTTAGCTGCTCTTGTAACTCTCTCTTCAAGCTGGAATAATTGAGTTTCCATTAAGTCTCTCACAAGAACAGGATCAGCGCCGTCACTTACTGCTTCAAGTCCTAGTTTCATTAAAGGATCACTGGCATTTCTTGCTTCTTTTTCAAGTACAATAACCCCTTCTTTTCTTGCTTTCATGGCATAGCCTACTACTTCAGCTATAACTTTCTCATAATCATTTTTTTTATTAAAAAATGCGGTTTTTAACTCTTTTACAGCTTGTTGTAAATCCTGCTGAGGATAACTCAAAATAACAGCCCCGGCAGTTCCGCCAAACACGATAAATGCAGCTGTTATCTGTATGAGGGATTGCATACTCCCTCCTTCGAGAGCCTGACCTATAAGAATACAACCTAGACCGATAACTATACCCAATATCGACGTAAGATCCATTTTTTACTCCAAATCAATGCTTTCAAATAAATT
>MFRQ01000078.1:2813-11889 GCA_001784615.1 Candidatus Melainabacteria bacterium RIFOXYA2_FULL_32_9 | reverse complement strand
TACCATCATTATTATAAACAGTACAACTGCCCTGCAAGCTTACAAGAGCCTGTATAGTTGTTTTATGTCTATGTCTGCCTCTTGTTGAGTCATCAACACCATATATATATAGAAAATTCTTTTTATTGAAAAAGGTATTTCTTTATCTTCCAATACGGTTAAATTACCTCTATTATCGGTAAATGTCTTTAAATCCATTAAATATGCCATTTAATTTCTCCTAAATATTATCTTTAATATCTTTCATTCCTAATAAAAACTTTAATATGATGTAAAATTTTCGTTTTATATTTCGCTGAATTTCTCTGATTTCCCAGGGTGAAGGAACTTTATAAGGAGGTTTTATTACCTCAATACTATTAATTTGTTTGCTTATTCGTCTAAGATGTTTGATATACGGCTCATAAATTAATTTTTCAACCTTTTTAGGTATTTTATACCAGCTTTTATTGGTTATATGATTTATCTCATTAAATTTTACAGTATGGAAGTGATAAAATATTACCTCAAATTTTATATTTTGATTGTTCTGTTTAATATAAATCTTGTTGTGCTTTTTACTAATACTATATTGTTGCACATTCCAGGGAGCTACTCCTCCCCCCATATGTTGAAGTTCGTGAATTCCGTCAAATCTTGTTGTCCAGTCATCCAGATATTTTTGATCTCCAAACTTTCCATCTTCAAGTTTTGCATAACACCATTCAATACAAGCATTTCGCCACCATTTAAGCACTTCTAAACCATTATCATCATTTTTAAAAGTGATAAATTGAACACAATACTTGCCAAAAGATTTAGACTGAAGATAATTAGGAGAAAATCGATGTTCTGTTATCAGTACAGACTTATCTCCCAGCTCGTTTAATAAGGCATCAGGTGAAGAATAAAAATATAAATCTGCATCAATATAAGTACAATGATCCAACTTATACTTTTCAAGCACATACAGAATGGTTGATGAAGTACAAGTCCAACAATATTCACCTAACGTACGAGTTGGCTTTACTCTTAAAAGCTCTTCATCTTCAAATTCACTTAAAGATATTATGCTTGTATACTCAAGATTAAGATTTTTAAGTATTTTATAGCATTTATCATCAAAAGCAAAAATATAAAGATGAAAATCATTACAATGTTTTTTAAGGGATTCATGTAAAGCCAAACCCTGCGGTAAAAATCTTAAATTAAATAGCGTACAAAAATATTTCATTCTATTTCCTACTTTTAATTATTTTTTCTGAAATCTTTTTTATAATATGGCTTAAAGACCTATATTTTTTGAGCTCAACTTGATAATTTAACTCAAGTTCTTTTAAAGTATGATCTTCTAGTTTTTTAAAAATTTCATCATCGTATTTTTCAAAACCTTTTAAGGCTATTTCAAGTGCAAAACCATACTGCCCTTCAATAATTGAAAAAATCCAACCTAATAAAAAATCCCTTTTATCTAGCAAATCTATTTGTTTAAAATCATTAAAATACAGAACTTCTACCCATCCTGGAGAAATTTTTAAAGTAGACAAGATATTCTTACTGATTTTTTCACTAAGTTTTTCAAGAGTATATTTACTCAATCTTTTTGAACCCAGTATATTTATATCTGACATCCAGAAATTATTTGTATCCATATACAACATTAAATCAACAAACTTATCTTCTCCTTCATAAGCATCAATAATGCCTGGCTCAAATTCAGCTACTAAAATCTTATTAATAATTTCTTCACCTAGACTTTTAAACAATCTTAAATCTATTCCCTGTGAATCTGTCTTAAACCAATCTATTTTCTGTATATTTAACTCACTTATCACAGTTGGTAAATCTACAGTTTTTATTTTAATTTGCTTTTTTACTTCAAAAATATCTGCAAATTCCCAATCTTCTAATTTTTTCGTGGCTGGATAGAGCATGCTTGAACAAAAAGGAGATCTTGTAAGATAAAAGTCTGATTCATCAGATGATTTGTCAGATACTACACAGTTATACACATACAGTTTTTTGTAATTATCTGTTTCTTTTTCTACAAACGACATTTCTCTTTTATCTGCATCAAAAGCAATGCAGATAGAATGTTTTGCTATATCTTTCCATTTTTCGTGCAACTGACCTGAAGCACCTATATCAAGTAATACAGGTGGATTTTCTATAAACTCATTTCTGCCTAAAATCTCGTCAATAACACGCATAAATAACCTTTCAGCTTACCTTCTCTTAAATATAAAACCTTTATCCTGAGCTAGAATTTTTGTATTTTTATCTCTAATTTCTATTTGCCCAGCTAATGCATCAAATTCAGCTATAAGTTCATATTTCTCTTTAAATAGATCAAAGAACTTCCTTTTATTAAAAAACCATGCTGGATAGCTTGCATTATATACTTCAGGCGGAACCTTCTGAATTGTAAGAATATCTTTATTTTTTAGAGTAAATGATGTTCTATCAAAAATTATAAACTTAATTCCTTTATCTATAACACTTTCTAATAATTCATAAGGGTTTTCAAGATATTGCAAGACACTTGAAAATATTATAACGTTTGGCGATTGTTCTTTTATACAAGTATCAATATCATAGTAAAACTTTAATATATCATCCTCAAAGTGCTCTTTTCCGCAATCCACAAAGTGTTTTTGCTCAACAATACACCATTTAATCTCATTCAAGTTAGTTAATAAGTTCTTATTTTGAAAATAATGACTACCTAAAGAGCCCCCAAAGTCTAAAATTCGAAGCTTATTGTCACTATTTAATGCAGCATACAATAGACCTCCTAAAAGTCCCCAGGAATACTCGGTTTTGTTAAATAAGACAGAATCTCTTTCAAATATAGCTTCACCATTTTTAACTTTCAAAAGAGAGCTTTTGACCTTTTCAAGAATCTCAGCAGAATCATAACCTAAAGAATGCTCTTGAGCTTCTTGCCAGTTGCTATAATTACCCCAAAAACCATATTTGGTATTTTTATCTTTTTCAAAAAGCCGCTTAAGCATTTTTTATAATCCTTTTTATGTTATTTCTTATTTTATGCCAAAAGCCTTTTCTATTTGAGCTAATTGATCTAAAGTATTTTTCTATCTGTTTTCTGGCAGATTTATTTTCTTTTAAAGAAATACAATCTATTTTTATCCTATTATCAGCCAAATTGCTGTCATAAACATTAGTTATTTTGCAGTGGGTTCCAATGCCATCTAAGCCAATATTTTGAACTAAAGATTTTCCTGGATAAAGAGTTAATCTGTCTTTTAAAAAAGCAGAAGCATACCATCTTATTGCCCATGAACTATTTATTCCTGTTACTTGAGCTTTTAGGATATCAATATAAATATATGATCCATTAAAGTCAAACTCATAAGTTAGTTTTTTGTTTTCTAATTCCTGCAATAACTTTTTTCCATCATGTTCAAATAAGTCCCAACCTCTTTTCCAGGTTGCCCATCCCCAGCAATCAGCTCCCTTCATGAAAAAAGTGTTAGGAAGTTCTTTTTTAACCGGATATATATAACCGTGAATACTTATAACTCTATCCTCATTTTCATAATACTCAAGAGCTTCATTCATATATTTAAGAAAATATCTTGAAGTCACCATATCATCTTCTAAAACAATGATTTTTCCATACTTATTAATTACTTCCGTAACCCCAGAGATTATGGAATTTGCTAAACCCAGGTTTTTTTCTCTTTCTATGACTATAATTTTCTTAAATTCAGATATAGTTTTAATGTATTTTCTTATTTTATTGACTTGTTCTGATGATTTTTCATCCTTAGCACCATCAGAAAATATATAAAGTTCACTATCTAATGCTAAAATGTTGTTCTGTAAAGCATTAATAGTTTTTTCTAAATGTTCAAGCCTGTTATATACGAATAAAGCTATTGGTGCTAAACTCATAAAGCTAATTCACCTCAATTTTAAGATTAATAATCCAGCCCAAGAAGTTTAAGTCTTAATTTATCAAGATTGATTTGAATAAAATCGTACAATTTAACATAAGCCTCTTTTAATAGTTTAGCAAAACCCTTATCAGTTTTATTAAAAATTCTTCTACGAATTTTACTATCTGCAATTTTAACAGTTTTTCTGAGATTTTCAACTTTAACTACATTAGAGCCAATTATTTTATTTCTTTCCTGAATATATGTTGATTCGAGCTTCTTACGCATGAATTCGACTTCTTCATTGCTCATATCTGAAAGATTTACCGATACCTGGGACATTTGTTTTACAGAATCAAACCTTTTATAAAAATCATAGTGATCTTTTAAAAGTCCTTTTTGAAGAGCTATATCATAAAGTTCACTTCCAGGAAATGGAGTAGCAATAGTAAAGGCATATTGAATATTTTTATTGTATCTCAGGGTTTTGAGCATTAAATCCATTGATTGTTGAGCATCTTCCATGGTTTCTGTATATTGTCCTACCATAATTGATACTGTTGGTAAAATTCCTACATCTTTTAATCTGCGTAATCCTGAAATTATCTCATCTACCGTTATTTTTTTGTTCATTATATCAAGAATTCGTTGAGATCCTGACTCAATACCTAATCCCATTATACGACAACCGGTTCTTTTCATCTCTTTTAATGTTTCATCATCAATTCTATTTAAGATATCAAACCTACAAGAAACACTATAATCAATTTTATAATTTAATTTTGCAATTGCCTGTATTAAGTCCTGAGCCCTTTTTGGAGATGACAATACTAAATCATCACCAAAATAAAGCATATTACCATTAAACTTTTTAATAAGCATATCAGCTTCAGTTATCATATTTTCAATAGATCTATATCTGGGCTTGCTGTGATGATAGCAAAAGTTACAGGTAAAAGGACAACCACGACCTCCATGAATAGGGATTACACGATCATTATAATGCCAATGAGGTTGAGATAAATCTGTATAAAATCTGCCTACATTTAACCATTTTTCAGAAGGAAATAATTCATAAGGAATAGGAGGAATTTCAGATAAATTATGAATATAATTACCTGTTCCTGTTGTTGTTATTTCTTGCCCATCTCGAACTACTAATCCTTTTACTGATAAAGGTGATTCATTATTTCTTAAAGCAGTAACTAATTCATGAAAAATAATCTCACCTTCTCCAATAATGCCATAATCCACTCCAGTAACCTCAACGGCAAACTCTGGCGTGGGAGTCACCATTTGTCCACCAATTACAACAGGAAAATCCCTTCCTTCTTTATCAAGAATTTTTATGAGTCTTTCAACTTCATATAAATCGGGATATATTGTACCAAAACCAACTACTAAAGGTTTTAAATCTATTATTTCTTGGACAAATCTCTTATACAACGCAGGATTCTCAGGTCTAAACAAGACTTTTACATCCTCTCCCTGCTGCTTTAAATATCCAGCAATATAAGCATAGCCAAAAGGAAAAGTATATTGTATATCCTTAGAGATGAGCACAACAGGTCCGGATTTATTTTTACTATGTAGCATTTTATTATTCCTCAATTGCTCAGAATTATTTTTTACACAAACATTTTTTATATTAACATTTTTTAAATAAACCCAACCATCCTGTCGGCCTTCCTATTGTTCCAAAGGAAAACCTAAATAAAAAAGCTAATATAATATTAATAAACTCAGGTAGTTTATTTCCTGTTTCTATAACAAGTGCTCTATAGAATTTTAAACGAAAAGGCTCTCTTCTATAGTAAAGATCCACCAATTTTAAAGTATATTTTGAATAAAACTGAACTTGACTATTTTTATTTCCGAAAACCATCTCAATACCTAAGGGATGATATGGTTTTACGTGATCAAAATCATCATAGAAGTTTTCTTGATAAAGAGGAGATAAAATTAATAAATGTCCATTATCTTCTAAAAAATCCAAATAAAACTCTAAAAACTCTTTTAAATCCTCGTATTGAAAATGCTCAATTATATGAGACATAACAATTAAATCAAATTTTTTATTTTGGTAATTTTCTCTAAAATCTTCTACACCAATAACATTTAAACGATTATCTTGGCATTTCTTTACAAGAAATTGATTTTTCTCAATTCCAAGTATATTTTTAAATCCAAACTTCTTTAAAAGCTTTATTTTGTATCCAAACCCACATCCAACATCTAAAATAGCTATATTTCTATCGAAATTAGCCAATATTTTCTTTAGATTCTTCTCTTCACTTTCACTTTCTATAGATCGTATTATCTTTTTAAGACTTTTCATAACCTCTCTTAATTTTCACTATTTTTGTCTAGACTAACCACCTTTTATATACTGATTAGGATATATTTCTTTTCTTCTTTCTGATACCAAGCAACTTATGCCTGAAACTATTTTTTTAAAGAACTTTCTATCATTAGCCATTATTGATTGAGGTTTTATTATAATATTTGATTTTGCTTTTGAACTTATTCTACTATTACAAACTTCTGAAATTAGCGCAAATAAATTATATTTATCTAATACCAAATCTCTTGCCTCTTTGATTTTATCTATAGATTTTTCATACTGATTATTTTTGATAGTTTCCTCTATAATCCTGATCGCTTCTTCTGGCTTAGTTATATCAATATAGGTATAAGATCCTTCAGGAAAATAATCAGATATATTAGGACAACCATAATAAAACGGATAAGCACCATCCAAATAAGCATCTGCTAGTTTTTCAGTCCAGTAATCTGGATATGAACTATTTTCTATAGCTAAATGATATTTATATTTTGAGACAGCATCCCATTTATCATTTACTTTATTTTCTATTCCAAAAACAGGAGTTGTTTCTATTCCTAAAATATCTACTTGAGAACCAAAATAATCATATACCGCCTTTAAAAAGGTTAATCTCTTTCTATGTCCTTCGGTAAAACTCTTATTAGAAACTACAGTTGACATTAACTTATTTTTTTCAATATATTTCGTTGTCTTAAAATCATCATAAGTCTTTGTTTCTACAGTGGACCATTTTTCATTTCTGCGTAAACCTACATTCCAGGGTAATCCTTGCTGAGTATAGATAATATTAGGATGTTTAATATTACGATTGCAAGTGATAATTAAACCAAATTGCTTAATAAAATTTTTGTTATAACTTTTTACACTCGGGGGTTCTGCTGTTATTAGAATTATATTTTCAGGTGAACATTTTGTCTTTTCAGTTCTTGAAGGCTCATCATAAACTACCCAGA
Source organism: Candidatus Melainabacteria bacterium RIFOXYA2_FULL_32_9 (assembly GCA_001784615.1). Taxonomy (NCBI): domain Bacteria; kingdom Bacillati; phylum Candidatus Melainabacteria; species Candidatus Melainabacteria bacterium RIFOXYA2_FULL_32_9. The sequence goes on along the minus strand of MFRQ01000078.1, from coordinate 4,708 downwards.
AATCACATTCTTCAACATCCTGGTCTATGAAGAATTGACAATCTCCCCATATTCCTGATGAATTTGGGGTTTGGCGGATTAAATGCAAGTCTGAAAATTGAGTTGAAAACTTTATTTTGATCATTTAATTACCTTATATATTGGAATAAATACAAGGTTTATTATTATTATATACTTTAACAATAATAAAAATCATGAACTGAATAATGTATATCAAATATAAATATATACTTAAAATTTTGTGCTATATCATTTATTATATAAGAAATTCTATTCAAAATATTGAAAAATCTGTAGATTTTAAAGAGGTAAAAGTATGAGCATAATCCTGGTCACAGGTTCAGCTGGATTGATTGGCAGTGAGTCAGTAAAGTTTTTTCATTCAAAAGATTATAAAATAATTGGTATAGACAATGATATGCGTGCTTACTTTTTTGGCAAAGAAGCCAGTACTTTTTGGAATAATGAAAAACTTCAACAAGAATTGGACAATTATAAACATTTTAATATTGACATCAGGGATTACACAGAATTAGAAAAAATCTACCAAGCTTATAATAAAGATATAGCTGGAATAATACATACAGCAGCACAACCATCTCACGATTGGGCAGCTAGAGAGCCTATAACCGATTTTACTGTTAATGCTAATGGCACACTAAATTTACTTGAGCTTACAAGAAAGTACTGTCCTGATGCAGTGTTTATTTTTACCAGTACAAATAAAGTTTATGGAGATACTCCTAATCATTTACCTTTAATAGAACTGGAAACACGCTGGGAAGTAGATCCTCATCATCCTTTTGCAAAAGATGGGATTGATGAATCTATGAATATTGATAATTCAAAACACAGCTTATTTGGAGTAAGTAAAGTAGCAGCTGATGTACTTGTTCAAGAATATGGAAAATATTTTGGGATGAAAACAGTTGCTTTTAGAGGAGGATGTTTAACAGGTCCAAGCCATAGTGGTGCAGAATTACATGGTTTTTTAGCGTATTTAATCTTAAATGCAGTTAAAAATAAAGAGTATACCGTTTTTGGATATAAAGGAAAACAGGTAAGGGATAATATACATAGCAAAGACCTAATTAATGCTTTTTGGCATTATTTTCAAAATCCAAAAAGTGGAGAAGTTTATAATATTGGTGGATCAAGATATTCAAACATATCAATATTAGAAGCAATAAATTTTATAGAAGATATTGCTGGCTATAAACTTAAACATAAAATATCTGAACAGGCAAGAGTTGGGGATCACATCTGGTATATCAATAATGTAAACAAGTTTAAAAAGCATTATCCTGCTTGGGAGTATGAATATGACATCAAAAAAATACTTACAGAAATGATAAATGCGGCTGAACACAAAATTTTTGCCAAGTAAGAATACCTGATAATACTTTAAAATTTATTTAATACTGCAATAATTTTATAAATATCATCATCTATATGACTGTAGGAAATAGGTAAACTAAGAGTAGTATTGTGAATTTCCTCTGAAATTGGATATTCTCCTTTAATAATACCTTGCATGGCTACTTGTTTATGAGGAGCAACGGGGTAATGTATTTCTGTTTTAAATGGCTTTGAAGTTTCTATACTAAACGGGGCAAAAGATGCTTTAAAAAATATAATCTTAATAATTATAGAGACCTATAATTGGTATCCTTGTAAAAAAGTCTTAGATTTCCTGAAATGAGCATTCACTTACAGGAATTAGGGTTTGAATGTATAGAATTAATTTTACTGTCTTATAGCAAGAAATTTTAAAGTATAATATTATGTCTATTAAAAATTCGAGGTTTATAGGGTGAAAATAGCCATAGGAAAATTAGGAGGGTTAAGTTACGCCTTAAAAACCTCTTTGGAAGATTTGGATTTTGAAGTAATTT
>MFRQ01000078.1:0-2753 GCA_001784615.1 Candidatus Melainabacteria bacterium RIFOXYA2_FULL_32_9 | reverse complement strand
ATTTACCTCCGAGCAATCATTTGTTTAAAGAAATACTAAATGATCAGGGATGGTATCCCGATATATATTTTTGTGCTGTTGATTCAAAGAAAAATTTTATTTATTCATACTTTAATCTGTTAAGAAAATTATCAAATAAACCTACATATAAAATATTTTTAAGTATGTATTTAGGTGCGATAAAATATGAAACTTTTCATTTTATAGATCAGGTTTTTTATAATATAAGGCCGACTTTTAAGGATAATTCTGAATGTGAAAAATTATATGAAAGTTATTTAAATAAAATTACACAATTATCAAGTATTTCTGATCTAAAGAAAATGAATATTGAGCTATGGGAACTGTATAAAGATTATGCTTCAAACTCAGAATCTCGGTTCTTAAGAATAGGTTTAATCGGAGATAGTTATTCTTTAATAGAACCATCAACCCATAATTATGTTGATAAGTATTTGGGTAGGCTAGGTGTAATCGTTGATAGATGGTCATATAATTATCTTTTGGGTCAAAAAATGAACAAAAATGACAATGTATCTAGTAGTTTTGATAGAGTATTTAAAAAAGAGCTTGGAGTATATACCTCTTTGGGAATTAAAAAGATATTAAATTATATTAATAAAGGTTATAACGGATTGATTTTTGTTTCTCCTTTTAATTGCAATCCTAACGATATAATAAGGAATCTGCTAAATAAAATCAGAGACGAATTTAAAATACCTATTCTTGACCTTTTAATTGATGAACATAATTCCGATGTTGGTGCAAATACCAGAATTGAAGCTTTTATTGATATGTTAAACAGAGAGAAAAATTTCCAAAACTATAATGAGGAAAATCAGATTATATTCAGGAAATTTTCATTAACTAAATTTATATGTGATCCATTATATTAAAGTGTTTAAAATGGCATAGAATAAAGTGATAAATTTGTTTTTTTTCTATACTCACCCAACACCCTAAAGGTAGTAAAGGGTTTAGAGCTTTATTGATTTTACGAAATATATACATTTTTAATTGGAAGTTTTTTAAGCCAGGACAAAACTTTTGTGTATCTTAAACATTGTTTTTGATATAAGATTTTGTTCATAAAATGAATTTATTTATTGAAGTTAGTTGGATACTAGTATGAAAATTTTAATGGTATATCCAGAATGCCCTGATTCATTCTGGAGTTTAAAACATATAATGACATTGTTTGGAAAAAAAGCTTATTTGCCTCCTCTTGGCTTAATGACAGTTTCAGCTCTTTTACCGGTTGAGTTTGAGAGAAAACTGGTTGATATGAATACAACAGAATTAACTGATGAAGATATATTGTGGGCAGATTTTGTATTTATAAGCGGTATGATTGTCCAAAAAGAATCTTCAATCTCTGTTATAAAAAGATGTAAAGAACTGGGAGTGAAAACTATAGCAGGTGGTCCATTGTTTACTTCACTCCATGAACAATTTAAAGATGTTGATCATTTTATCTTAAATGAAGGTGAAATAACTATACCAATGTTTTTAGATGACCTTAAAAAAGGTGAACTAAAAAGAATTTATACTTCAGATATTAAGCCGGACATTAAAGATACGCCTATACCCCACTATAATTTAATTAATTCTAATGATTATTATATATTGCCACTTCAATCTTCCAGAGGTTGTCCATTTGACTGTGATTTTTGTGATATTGTCAATCTCAATGGAAGAGTACCAAGAACTAAAAACCCTGAACAAGTAATAAATGAACTTCAGGCAATACAGGATATGGATTGGAGAGGAAGTATCTTTTTTGTCGATGATAATTTCCTTGGTGATAAGAACAAAACAAAAGAATTACTTAGAGCAATAATCGAGTGGAAAAAGAAAACAGGCTTTAAATCATTATTTTTTACTGAAATTTCTATAAACGCCAGTGATGATGATGAATTGCTGGAATTAATGAGAGAAGCTGGCTTCTTTTTGGTGTTTATAGGCGTAGAAACACCTTCTGCATCAGGCTTGCAAGAATGTAACAAGTTTCAAAATCAAAATCGTAATCTGGTTAATTCAATTAGAAAATTTTATCAATATGGAATGGAAGTCACAGGTGGTTTTATCATAGGCTTTGACAGTGATGATGAAACAATATTTGAACGTCAGTTTGAATTTATTCAGGAAGCTGGAGTCTCAAAAGCAATGATTGAATTACTTCAGGCACTTCCTGGAACGAAGCTTCATAAAAGGCTGGACGCTGAAGGAAGATTGCTTAAAACCTCTTCAGGTATAAATCTGGACTCAACAATTAACTTTATTCCTAAAATGGAAAAAGAAACTTTAGTTAACGGATATAATAAGCTAATACAAAAAGCATATTCCCCAAAATATTATTTTGAAAGGCTTAGCAACTTTTTAAAATATTATGAACCAGCCAGACTGGCACCTGTACACAAAAGAATTATATCTTCTCTACTTAAAATCTATTTTGTTCTTAAACATTTAGAAAAAGGTAAAATGTATTTTGGGAAATTAGTTATAGAAACCTTGTTAAAGCGTCCGAAATGTCTACCTGCAGCTTTAAATAGCTCGGTCTTGTACATCCACTTTGGTAAAGTATTTAATTAAGTGTAAATCATCCATTAGGTTAAATCGTTTTGACAAAGGTCAGAATCAGATTGATGAGGGGTGACTGTGTCACTCGATCTTTCCAATTCTGAATAATACTGAATTTTTGAAATAGTGCAAGAAATAGGTTAGACCTCTATTAAGGAGTACGCAAAAGTCAA
>MFRQ01000077.1:6618-9247 GCA_001784615.1 Candidatus Melainabacteria bacterium RIFOXYA2_FULL_32_9 | reverse complement strand
TCTTAAATGATAATAATTTTAAAGATTCGCAACTTAAATCAATTGTTGGTACAAATTTTACTTCAGAGCTAATTTCTAATGCTGAGACTAATAATTTCAATTGTATTAAGATTCAGAATTTGTTTTTTGTGGACGATAGTTATGCTAATTACTGTAAAGCTTATATAAGTCAATTCAGAAAAGAATTGGATGAAAGTGAAATAGGTAAAATTATTGATTTAAATTACCATATAAATGGTAAAAGCTTCCATTCCATTATTCAATTTCTATATTCTAAATTAAAAGAAGGTGTTGATGATTTTATTATAGTTAAAGGAGATCTTGGCACTGGTAAATCTGTAACCGCTAAATACCTTACTTATTTAATTTGTGAGCAGTATTTGAAACACCCATTTACAAGTATTAAAGCAGTCTATGTGAATCTCAACAACTACAATGTTAAAGCAACTGTAAATGAAATACTAAACCCAATTTTTGATAATTATAGATCTTTATCACAGGACGATAAAAGTATTCTCGTCGACGGAATTATGAAAGATCAAATTTTCCAAATAATCGATTCCGTTGATGAAATGAACTATAACTATGGAGAAAAAGGGTTTGAACAATTAAAAAAATTCCTTGCTTCGTTTGTTAATAATTTGTCAACATTATTTTTTCTTAGGTCTACATATTTTAAAACTAACAAACAAATGATAGACTACTTAGGCTCTCTTAAATTTAGTCCGCAATCTATAGACGAAAATGATACAATTAGTACAATTGTAGAATTATGTCATTATGATGAGAAACAATTAGAAAGGATTTTTAACAGCCATTTTGAGGGTTACAATAAGGCAGAAGAACTATTTAAAAAGATACTTTCTAGTAATCTTAAAACATTAATTATTGATCCATTATTGTTCTACTATATTTTACTTTACCTTAAGAGAGAATATGAAAATCTTGATGAACTCCTAACCATCAGATTTGATAGCAATCGTCTTAACATAATCGACTTTATTATTTCTAAATTATTAGAAAGAGAATTCTTAAAAAGAAAACGCCACGAGATAGTCACTCCTGAGTTCATGAAAGATTTTGTAAACTTTATTAATATGTCTGCATATAAAGTATTGGTCTTAGAAAGTAAAAGAAATTTTTCTTTATCTGATTGGGATGATTTTATTGAATCATCAATTGGAAATAAGTATAGTTCTAAATCAATTGAAAAAAATGAATTAGCGGCAGCTTTTCGAACGATGGCTTGGGTAAAGAGAAATGATGCCAATAATACATTTGCATTCCGACACGAAGCTTTAAATTATTTATGTGCTTCCAAACATCTAAATTATTCACTTAATCAGTCTTCGTCGGAACAAGAATTACTTCTTAATGAATTATTCCAGAATCAATCTGTATACCATCAGCTAATTAGTTATTCTGCACAAACTTATACAAAAGAAAATATTTTAAATTTTATTCAATTCCTTGCAAATACATCCAATGATAAAATTATAAAATTAATTAGAGATATTTTAATTAATAGTAATAGACCTAATGAAGTACTTATTTATAGTCATGATAGGGTTGAAGAGATATCTGGAAATATTAGACTTCTAGCAGACATTATTTTGGTTTTAGAGAATTACCCTGATTTATTTAAATACATTTACCCCATTATCAAAAATAATCTTACTTCACATCGGAAAGTGCATCTGATATTACCATTATTATTCCGTTATAATTTAAAGATAAGTCCTACTAGCAAAGTTGAAAAAAATATAATGATTTTATTGGATGAGTTCCGTTTAGCTGTAACCGATTTAAAATGGTTTATCCCTGGATTTAAACTATCCATCCATGACCAATTATATTATTTTAGAAGAAACCAAGAAGAATGTTATGATACTCAATTAGGAAAAACATTGGGATTAACTTTTATTGATTGTTATTCTTATGAATCATATCAAAATATATTTGAAAAAATTGATCCAGCTTATTCAGCGGATAATTTTGAATTAAATAAATATTTTAAAAAATCTAAAGACTTTTATTTAACTCGATTAAAAAAGTAAATATTCTCGGCAGTTAAAAGCTATTTCTTGGTCGATTAGGAATAATTGAAAACAATGTTGCAAGAATATGTAAAAAAAATCGAGAAGAGATAAAAATTGCAGAAGAGAATTAATGTAGAGACTCGCCGTGGCGAGTCTCTACGATAGATAATAGATTAAAATGTAAAGACGCCACATGTGGCGTCTCATTTTACAAACGAGACGTGATAAACCTGCCTGCGGTAGGCAGGCAACATCTCTACAAAAAAAATTTCCTTCAAAAAATTATATTCCTAAAAGATATTGCAGTTTTAAAAAGTACTGCTGGCTTGTATTGATTACTCCGTTATTACCCTCGTAATTAAAATAACTGCTGGTTGCACCTGCAAAGAAAGTAGTAAAAGCATTCAGCTTATAACTGAACAGGGGATAGATCTGAAAATTTTTAGCAAATGTATCATACTGAACAATAGTTCTAAAAAAAATCTCTGGTGAAAATTGGTAGATGGCAACGGCGCGGTAAATATTTCCGTCATAGTATAATTCCCCGGTATCATTGCTTGATAATCTTGCCCGTGAATAAGAGAATTCGA
>MFRQ01000077.1:0-6553 GCA_001784615.1 Candidatus Melainabacteria bacterium RIFOXYA2_FULL_32_9 | reverse complement strand
ATGAACAAATAAATATATACGTATATGAGAAAATTTGCCCTTCAATAGTTGCAATTGATGTCGATATTGACGATGGTACATCAAGTGGAACGGGATGTATCATTGATCCCAGAGGAATTATATTAACTAGTAGCCATGTGACAGATAATGGGGGAAATATTTCCGTTATACTTCATAATGGTAAAAAGTATAAGGGTAAGCTTATTGCAATTACAGGCGAGAATAATGATTTATCACTTATAAAAATTAATCCTGATGCATCTCTACAATCAATTAAGCTTGGAGATTCCTCTAAAATTAAAGTCGGTCAGAAAGTTTTGGCAATAGGAAACCCTTTTGGTTTCAATGAAACTTTAACTACAGGTATAGTTAGTCGAATAGATTATGAAAGAAATAAAATTCAGACAGATGCTGCAATTAATCCGGGCTGCTCAGGTGGACCACTTATAAATACAAACGGAGAAGTTATTGGAATTAGTCAGTCAATTTACAATCCTGACAATAATAAATCTAACATTGGTATAGGTTTTGCAGTACCTGTTAATGCTGCTAAAAAATTTATTGTAAGGGTTAAGAAAGATATAGATTTTCATATGGCTATTGAAAGCCAAGCTCCAGTTATAAATTCAACCAATACTAATTAAGAGCTTATCCGAAAATAAATTTCTGTTGTCAATTGCGAACCTTTCAGCAGGGATATTTTATAAAATTTATCTTGTGAAGCAATCTCTAAGCGTCATTTTTTGAATTTTCGGATATACTCTAACTTAATATTTTGCTTGAAAATTACACAATAAAATTCTACAAATTAAAATCGATAAGTTAGAACAAACAACAAGGAGGCCAAGTTTAGGCATGGCATTCGAAGATCTTACTTTACAGTGCGTAGAATGCGGTGGTAATTTTGAATTTACTGCAGGTGAACAAGAATTTTATCAAACAAAAAGCCTTGTAAACACACCAAAACGTTGTCCACAATGTCGTAATAACAGAAAAAATATGAACAGAAGACCCCAGAAAAATTGTACGACATAACCTGTTCTGATTGTGGCGCACCAGCTAAGGTTCCTTTCAGACCTTCTGAAGATAAATCTGTATATTGTAAAGACTGTTTTGGAAACCTAAAAGTTTCTGTATAAGAATTTTTAAAAATAATTCTAAATAAGCAACACTAATTAGTGTTGCTTATTTAACTGAAGAACACCCTCAAACTCCTTTATAAAGTACGCTTTATATCAAGCCCAATTAAACAGTGACAATAGAGTACTGTTAATTGAGACATGGCCCAAGCCTGATCACGTTTTCCCATTAGTAACCTAGCCACTTATTTATGATAAGCGAGCTAAATACTAACTGTTTCCAGTAATGATTACCGGGTTTGCTTAAACGTTATTACGCAATAACGTTTAAGCCCCCACCAGAACCACAGGAACCTGCAGAAGCAACTGAGCCAGCAGTTTCTGAGAATAAAGGCTTGCTAACTTCAGGAGCTTTCATTGCAACTTGTCCTGCAGTCTCGACTGGTTTTGGTCTAGAACATTCGATTTTTCCAACTGCGAACATAGGTAATATCCTCCGCGATAGAATCTAACAATGATATAAGCTATCACTCTTATATATATATAAAAACTATATACTGTCCTTAATTTCCTATTTCGCCTAACTTCTTAACATAATTTTACAATCATGCTTATGCATGTAGCTAAATACTTTTAGCCTTAAGAAGGACTATTATTAGGAATATACGTTAAATTTCCTGATTAATTTTCAGGAATTTCAGTATTACATAGCGTAACACTATTCCTATAATTATTAGATTATGTTGCTATGGTTTGTTCTTAACTTCAACAATCTTGGGGCTAAATACTTTATAAAGTTCAGAACTGATCTCTCCGCCAATTAGCATAATTAAGGAAGTATAATAAAGCCAGATAAGAAGCACAATAAATGCACCTAATGTACCGTAAACAGCATTATATCGAGCAAAGTTCTCAACGTATAAACTAAACAACCAGGAGCCGAATAGCCAGAAGATGCTAAAAAATAATGATCCAAAAACTGAGCTTAATAACAATTTTTTCTTGTAAAAGTGCACATTAGGCAGAAAGTAATAGATTATTAACGTTATTGTAAAAAGAGAAAAAAGAGTTATAGGCCATCTAACTAAAAGTACGGTGGTAGATACATCATTGGAAATAGGTAAAAATCTACTTAAAAATTCAAGAATTGTAGTTCCAAAAATGGTCAAGTTAACAGATATTAGTAATACTATAGCGAACATTATTACTGTTAAAAGGGCTAATCCGTTTAACTTGATAAAAGATCTTGTTTCTGGGACTTCATAAGCTCTATTCATACCTTTAGCTATACTAAGAATAGCTCTTGATGATGTCCATAGTGCACCTATTAAAGCTATAATGCTTAATAAGCCGGTTGAACTGGATCTAAATATTTCATTTAAAACATCTCTTATTAAATGCAAGGTTTCTGTTGGAGCCACTGCATTTAACAAATTAATAATCTGGTTGATATTATTTGGAGTTCCAAAAAGCCCGAATATAGAAACAGCGAAGATGGCAAAAGGAAACAGAGATAAGATAAGGTTATAAGCCATTTCTGAAGCTAACCCCGGATAATCGTGATCCAGAATCCCTTTTCCTACATCTTTAATGAAATTTAATGTTTTACTCATGCCCGTAAGGATATTTATGTGCTCTTTTAAATTTTATTTCAAGTAATCTAAAAGCTTGTTTTAATTCTTCCTGAGGAATTCCTCTTCTGACAAACTTAGCATCTAACTTAAAATAATCCTGATTAAGCGTTATTCTTTTTTTACTCATATCTAATTTCCTCATTGATAAATCAGTAAAATGGTTTATATAGCTGAATTAAGGAATAAACAAAGAATTTTGGCTAAAATTAATTATCAATCGATAAAAATAACTATAAGTAGTATAGATTATTGAATTTAGAATTAAATTCAATAATCAGACAATTCTTTTAAGAATAAAATTAAGAGCCTGTCTGGTTAAAAATGTAAAAATCAGGTTATGAAATAATTACAGGCTCGATTTTTGGACTGCGGTTAAAGTTGCAAGCGGCTTGCTTGGCAAGGCGATTCAACTTTAACAAGACAGCTTCTAAGAATTTAGGGATAGTTTGCTAACTTGTTTTTTAACAATTGGAAGCACTTCATTAATTGAATCAGGAATATTTTTTTGAACTGTGCATCCAGCAGCTAATTTATGTCCTCCACCGCCAAAGAATCTGGCTATTTCACATACATTTAGCCCGTTACTTCTAAAACTTACTTTTGTGTCCCCTTTTATGGTTTCTTTAAATACTAAGGCCACTTCTACTGTATTTACCTGCCTTAAGGTTTCAGAGATTCCATCAACATGATCATCATAGGCGCCAAATAAGTCTAAAAGTTGTCTGGTTACGGAGGCATAAGCAATTTTGTTGTCGTCTAAGAAAACTGCCTGGTCTACTGCTCTTGCTTGCAGTCTTACCATGGATAGTGTTTTTGATTCATAACATTTTTTATAAATAAAAGTTGGATCTACTCCTGCTTCTAATAGTTTTGCGCAAATTTGAAGTGTTTCAGGCTTGGTATTTTCAAATTTAAATCCGCCTGTATCTGTCAAAATGGCTGTATATAAATTTGTGGCAATATTTTTAGTTAAATTAACTTTTAATAGTTCTATAATTTTATATAATATTTGCCCGGTAGAAGATGCTTTTGGCTCAATCCAGTTTATTTGCGCAAAATTAGTATTACTCACGTGGTGATCTATATTGGCAGAAGCTTTAGCATTTCTAAATAAATCTACAGAATCACCAAGTCTATCTATTGAACCACAATCAACAGTGATAGACAGGTCATAATTTTGATATAAATTCTTGTCTCCAGGATTTTTTACTTCGGCTATTCCAGGCAAAAAGGTATACAAGTCAGGGATTTTCCCTACAATAATGGCGTCAATTTTATCTATTGTTCCTAATTGAGCTAGAATTTCTTTTAGGGCCAACATAGAACCCAGTGTATCACCATCAGGACCAACATGAGATAGGATCACTAAGCTTTTCGCTTTTTTTATGATTTCAATTAGTTTATTTATTGCTTCCATATTAATTATTTTATCTTATACTTTTAGTAAAATGATTCTAGCACAAATTTAAGATTATTAGTTAATAAGATAGGAGAAAGTTTTGGATTTAGTTTTAGCATCTGTTAGTTTGATAATAATCTTATTTCTGATTGTCCTGGCCTGCGTTATATTCACAAATGCAATTGAGCACCTTGGAGAAGAATTAAACTTATCAGAAGGTGCTGTAGGTAGTGTTTTAGCAGCGGTTGGAACAGCGTTGCCTGAGACTATTATTCCTATTGTGGCTATTGTAGGAGCTTATATAACAGGCGGTAATATTGAGGTAAGTAATGAAATAGGTATAGGTGCTATTCTTGGTGCACCATTTATGCTTGGAACGTTGGCATTTTTCATAACGGGTATGGCTGTTCTTATTTTTACTCGCTCTGGAAGAAGAACTGCCGCAATGCCAATTAATACGATCATTATGTTTAGAGATCTCCATTATTTTATGGGTGCTTACTTTTTAGCGATTATGACTTCTTTTATTCCTGTTCCGGCAATTAGGTATTTTGTAGCTGCTTTACTTTTTGTAATTTATGGTGTTTATGTATTCTTAACTGTAAGAACAGCAAGTAAAATACCTGAAGGTGGTCAAGAAGAATTAGACGCATTATATTTTACCAGATATATAAATGTACCAGGTTTATTGCATATGCCTGCAATTATTTTGCAGGTTCTCGTATCTCTAGTAGGAATTATATTTTTGGCTCACTTTTTTGTTGAAGAACTAAAAGTTATTTCAGAGGTTTTGCATATAAATCCTCTTATTCTAAGTCTGATTATTGCCCCGATAGCAACCGAATTGCCTGAAAAATTCAATAGCGTAATATGGATAAGGGCTAAAAAAGATACTCTTGCTTTGGGAAATATAACCGGGGCTATGGTATTTCAAAGTTGTATTCCTCCAGCAGTAGGAATAGTACTTACTCCTTGGGTTTTAAGTTCAGATGCTCTTATAAATGTTGCAATGGTTTATTTTTCTGTTGCAATCGTATATTTGAATATTGTTGCCAATAAAGGTATATTAAGACCGAGTGCGCTGATAAGTGGTGGCGCGTTTTATTTAATTTATCTTGTTTACATAGTCATTAGAGTGTTTAATTCTTAGACAGGAGTTAATAGCTTGGAAAAGATTAGAGTTTTAACAGTATTTGGAACACGACCAGAAGCCATAAAAATGGCTCCGGTTGTGATGGAGCTTAATAATAATCCTGATATTTTTGAGTCAATAGTTTGCGTAACAGCTCAGCATAGAGAAATGCTGGATCAGGTTCTTGAATTATTTAAGATTAAGCCTGATTTTGATTTGAATATAATGAAACCTAATCAAAATTTATGGAATTTAACAGCTGATGTTCTGCTTCAGATGAAAGAAGTATATGAGAAATCTAAGCCTCATGTGGTGTTGGTACATGGTGATACTACAACAACCCTTGCAGCAAGTCTGTCTGCTTTTTATGCAAAAATTCCTATAGGGCATGTTGAAGCAGGGCTTAGAACTTTTAATAAATACTATCCGTTTCCCGAAGAAATTAATCGTGTAGTTGCTGATGCTGTTTCATCCTTTTATTTTGCACCTACTAGTAGATCAGCGGATGTTTTGGTAAATTCCGGAGTAGATAAAGATAAGACTTATATGACAGGAAATACCGTTATAGATGCTCTTTTATATACTGTAAATAATCATCAAGTAGATTTATCAGGATTAAACCTGAATAAAAGCCTAAAAACAATTCTTTTGACTTCACATAGAAGAGAAAATTTTGGTAAACCTCTTGAAAATATATGTAAAGCAGTACAAATATTAGTTAAAAATAATCCTGATATTCAGGTTGTTTATCCGGTTCATTTGAATCCAAATGTAAGAAATACTGTATTTTCAATGCTGGACAATATTGATAGGGTTAGATTAATCGAGCCTCTTGATTATGCACCATTTGCGAATTTAATTAAAGAATCACATATTATTCTTACAGATTCTGGAGGTATTCAAGAAGAAGCCCCATCTCTTGGAAAACCTGTTTTGGTTTTAAGAGATGAAACTGAAAGACCTGAAGCCATTGAATATGGAACTGTTAAGCTTGTGGGATCTGATACGGATAAAATTGTTAACACTGTTCAGGGCCTTCTTGATTCACAAGAACAGTATAATAAAATGTCTTCAGCGGTAAATCCTTACGGCGATGGATTAGCATCAAAAAGAATTATTGATGCGTTAAAAGAGAATAAGGATTTTCTGTTAAGTCAGTATTCGTAGTAAATTTAGGGTGCTTGCCCAGAAAATATTAAAATGCACTAATAATGTAGATGTCATTGCGAGGTGCTTCGCACTGTCTTAAGCCATCAATCTTTCCAATAATACGCACTATCACCGCAAAGTAACAAAGTCACTTTTATAA
>MFRQ01000076.1:9424-16717 GCA_001784615.1 Candidatus Melainabacteria bacterium RIFOXYA2_FULL_32_9 | reverse complement strand
TCCACCTATTTTTTGGCCTAACTTTAAAATTAAGACGAAGAAATTTTTTGTTTGTTACTTAATATGTTAAAAGCAACCCCCTGTCATTGCGAGGGCTTTAGCCCGTGGCAATCCATACAATACACTATTTAAGCCTTAAAATTAACATTAAAATTGTACATTGACAAGATCCTCACGTCGCTTTGCTCCTCAGGATGACAGTTCGGGAAATTATAACATATTATTTGTAGATCTATACACTAGAAAGTTATCTTTGTTCTAATACCAAATGCAACTGCGTCTCTTTCTGTTCCACTTGGATTATAAATATATTGTAAATCTGGCTGGATTGCTAACCAAGGAGTAATCTGAAACTTATGGAAAAATTCTAGCACTGTTTCACCGGTTGTACGATCTACACGTTCTGTATTTCTTCCAAATCTTGCAAAAGCAGTTCCAATTCCAGTCATATCATTATTACGAGTTGTAAATAATCCTTTATAACTCAGTCCAATGCCATAATACTCTGCTATCTGGTTTTTCTCTTGAGGAGCCCAGCCATATTGGCCAAATACTGCTAACCCTTGATCGTCTTCTAAATCTTTCTGTTCTTTAAAAATTAGCTGTTCTGCTCCAAAATAAATCCCTGCGTTACTAGTATATGTTCTAACTGGATCATCTAAGGTTATTTCATCAACATCACCGCTATGATGCCAGAATCCTGCCTGATACTTGCCAGGATATTGCTTTTGAGAACCAAAAGCTGGTTTCAGGTTAACTTCTACTACAGTTACACCACCACCATCATTATCAAAAGCAGTATCAAAACCGGATGTCCCACCTTTAGCAGCTCCATCGTAAAAACCAGCACCAATAGAAATTAAGTCTATAGGTTCAATAAATGTTGCAACACCAAGTCCAGGATTTGGGAAGGTTGGAATTGGCACTGTAGGAATCAGACCAAATGATGAGTTAATATGATCTCCTGCATAATCCAATGCGCAGAAATCTTCATTTGCATCCTGTTTACCAAGCTTAACTCTAAACCTGTTATCAAATAATCCTTGCTCATACCAGTATTCACTAATATGAGTATAACTTTTACCAGGATCTATGTTACTGAGGGTTTGGATATCATTTATATAGCGATCTGTTATGCCATTACCATGGTTTTGTTGAAAATATACAAAGAATTTACCACCACGCCAGAGTTTCATTTTTTCTGTCTCTAATTCAAGAGTAACATCGAGGTTACCAAAATAGTCTACTGGAACTCTATCGCGTAAATTCATAAAGGGTTCCATTGTATACTCTGTTTGTAGATTTATTCCATTTTCTTCAAGTTTAGTGCGTAATCCACCCCAATCCCCTGTAGCATAATCACCGGTCACCCAGGATTTTAAAGGTGTTTTTGGGGTTTCTTCTGCCTGCTTAACTCCACCTTTTAACTCTAATACAGGAATAATATGCTTATCTTTCTGAATTTTACTTTCTTCTGTACCCACTGCAGGTTTTTCAGAATTCTGCTCATCAACTACATTTGGGCCTTCATTTAAAGCCAGACTTTCCTGAGTTTTTGTTTTTAGATTATTTTCATCTAATTCACTACTTTGTGCACAATTTTTAGAATTCAACAAACAAACTGCCAAAAACAATAAGATTGTAAACTTAAATGAACTCTTTAACACCAGATAAATCTCCTTTTTAACCTAATTCATATTAAATCATATTTTTTAAAAGTTGATAACATATTTTTTGATATAGACAATTCTAACAAATTTTCATATAATAATGCAAGTGATTTGCATTATTAAAATATGGAGTGTGATTAAGATGTTAAAAAAGTTTGAAAATCTCCTGGTAATACTCGTTACTATATTACTATTATCGCCCCAATATGCCTCAGCCATGCACATTATGGAAGGATTTTTACCTATTAAATGGAGTATCTTCTGGGGGGCAATGACATTACCGTTTTTGCTTATAGGAATCAAATCAATACAAAAAAATGTCAATCTTAACCCAAAACTTAAAATGCTTCTAGCATTAGCAGGAGCATTTGCTTTCGTGCTTTCTGCCCTCAAATTACCTTCTGTAACCGGGAGCTGCTCTCATCCTACAGGAGTTGGCCTTGGGTCTATTTTATTTGGCCCAACTGCAATGACAGTATTAGGCAGTATAGTTTTACTGTTTCAAGCATTATTACTAGCTCATGGAGGGATTACAACATTAGGTGCTAATGCTTTTTCTATGGCCATAGTAGGTCCTTTCGTTGCATTTGGAATCTATAAGCTTCTTAATAAATTTAATAGTCCTAAATGGTTATCAGTATTCTTAGCTGCATCATTAGGAAATTTACTGACTTATATAACCACATCGGTTCAATTAGCATTGGCATTCCCTTCTCCTACAGGTGGATTTGAATTTTCTTTGTTAAAATTCATGAGCGTTTTTGCTTTAACTCAAATTCCACTTGCTATTAGTGAAGGTTTACTTACTGTATTAATTTTCAATTTCCTTACTACGTATAATTTCAACGAATTAAAAGAGCTCAATGTCTTAACCAATGACAAAACTAGCCCAATATCAGAGGAGGCATAATAATGAATAAGACTAAAAATATTATTTTAGCCATTCTAGTTATCTTAATTACAGCTATTCCATTGTTTATAGTTCAAAATGGGGAATTTACAGGAGCTGATGGCAAGGCAGAAGAACTAATTACAGCAATTAGCAGCAATTATAAACCCTGGATTGAACCTTTATGGGAGCCGCCAAGCGGTGAAGTAGAAAGCTTGCTATTTACTCTTCAAGCCGCTATTGGGGCAAGTTTTATCGGTTACTTTATTGGCCTTGCGCATGGAAGGAAAAAATAAGTAAATAACAACACTTTTCCAGATATAGTTATAAAAGAAGCTCTTTTAAAAGAGCTTCTTTTATAATCTTAATTCTTGATATTTATTATCAAATATGAAATTTAATCTATATTTTAATTTAATTAATCAGTAGAATATAAAACAATAATTTTTTTGAATTATAATATATTAGGTCATATTGAGCAGAGGATAATTTCAACTTGAATACAGACAAATTATACAAAAATGCTCTAAAAGGATGCAGAAATACTAAACATAGACAGGAAATCATAGAAACATTAAAGCTTTTTGAGGTACCAGCTACCGCTGAAGATATTTATGCAATGTTTAAATACTTAAAATCATCAATTTCAATGTCTACTATCTATAGAAACCTTGAAATGTTAACTGATAAAGGAATTGTCATCAAAACGATTATGATGGATGACAACAAAGCCAGATATGAATTAAATAGAGAAGTGGATAAACACTATATTATTTGTGTAAAATGCAATAAAATTTTCCCAATAGATCACTGTCCTATAGATAAAATAGATAAAAATTTACTCAATTCTACTGGCTTTGAGATAACAGGTCATAAATTTGAAATTTACGGTTACTGTCCTGATTGCAAAAAACAGAAACCAGAATAAGTATTAATTTGAATCCCCTGAAAATCTCAGGGGATTTTTGTTGTATTCTTAGCTCACATACTTCTGATGAATATATGCTCCAATTCCAAGGCAAATAAAACTTATACCTAATACCAGATAAAAATTCCAGCCTTTTTTAAATAGAAATATGGCAGGAATAAAGAATAATAAAGTAGGAAAAATTCCCCAAAAAATTGCTCTGGTAAAGTCTGATAACAGAGCTAAATCTTTCTTTTCATAATATAGCCAGAAAAGTGAAAGTAAAGTTGTTATTGGCATAGCTGCAATTAAACCGCCTAAAGAAGTATGTCTTTTAGCAATTTCAGTTACCAGAACGATAACTAAGGCAGTGATAAGAACTTTAATTATGATAAAAGCCATTTTATAATTCCTTAATCATTAGACAGCTAATGCTTTTCTGTTTGCCTGAATAGTTCTCTCAATATCCTCATCTGTATGGGCATAAGAAATAAAGAAAGCTTCAAACTGTGCTGGAGGTAGATAAATTCCCTGCTCTAGCATAGATTTAAAGTATTCAGCATATTTTTTAGTATCAGATTTTGTTGCTGTATTATAATCATAAACTTTTTCTTTTGAGAAAAATAAGGTTATCATAGAACCAACACGATTGACAGTAGCTTCTACTCCTAATTCACCTATATTTTTCTCAATTCCTTCCTGAAGTTTTTTTGCTTTTTCTTCCACATTCTTGTAAATTTCAGGGTTATCTCTAAGAGTTTTTAGCATAGTTAATCCTGCACTCATAGCAACAGGATTTCCCGATAATGTTCCTGCCTGATAAACAGGGCCAACAGGAGAAATTTTTTCCATTATTTCTCTTTTACCACCGTAAGCACCAACAGGCAAACCACCGCCTATAATCTTTCCAAAGCAGGTAAGATCAGGAGTTACTCTATATAAACTTTGAGCACAATTTATTGATACCCTAAAACCTGTCATAACCTCGTCAAAAATCAGCAGACTACCATATCTCTGAGTGATTTCACGTAAGAAATCAATAAATTCCTGAGAAGCAGGCACAACTCCCATATTACCTACAATTGGTTCTAATATAACAGCTGCAATTTCTTTACCATGAACATCAAAAAGCTTTTGTACCGATTCAACACTGTTATAATCAGCTATTAAAGTATGCTTAATTACATCCTCAGGAATACCTGGACTGCTTGGAACTCCATGAGTCAAAGCACCTGAACCTGCCTGGATTAAGAAACTATCGGCATGTCCATGGTAATTTCCTGCAAATTTAACTATTTTATCTTTACCAGTATAACCCCTAGCAAGACGAATGGCACTCATAGTGGCTTCAGTACCGGAATTAACCATCCTAACCATTTCAACCGAAGGCACTAATTCAGTAATTAACTTAGCCATTTCAACTTCTAAAGCTGTGGGGGCACCAAAGCCTATAGCAATATCAATCTGTTCTTTTAGAGCATTTTTAACACGTTCATCGCCATGCCCTAGCATCATAGGACCCCAAGAGCTAACAAAATCAATATATTCATTACCATCTTCATCGTATATTTTACTACCCTGTCCTCTAACCATAAAAGGAGGAGTAGTTCCAATACTGCCAAATGCTCTTACGGGACTGTTTACACCACCCGGAATATATTTTTTAGCTTCTTCAAATAAAGCCTTTGATTTATCTAGTCTCATAATTGCCTCTCAACCATCGTGCTACATCTTTTGCAAAATAAGTTATGATTAAATCCGCCCCTGAGCGCTTAATTCCTGTTAAAGCTTCAAGAACAGCACTTTTTTCATCTAATAAATTTTGTCCCGCTGCTGATTTTATCATTGCGTATTCACCACTTACATTATAAGCAGCTATAGGACAATCAAAATTTTGTTTAAGCCTGTAAATTACATCCTGATAAGACATAGCAGGCTTAACCATTAAAATATCTGCACCTTCAAGCAAATCCGCTTCTGCTTCTCTAATTGCTTCATTAGTATTAGCCGAATCCATCTGATAGCTCTTTCTGTCTCCTGATTTTGGAGAAGAATCAGCTACTTCTCTAAATGGCCCATAGAAACTTGAAGCGTATTTAACACTATAAGACATAATTGGGATATATTCATATCCTTCAAGATCGAGTAAATCTCTAATAGCTGCTATACGACCATCCATCATATCAGATGGAGCTACCATATCAGCCCCTGCTTTTACGTGGGATAAAGCAGTTTTAGCTATTAGTTCTACAGAAGGATCATTGAGAACAACTCCATTTTCAAGAACTCCACAATGACCGTGAGAAGTATACTGACAGAGGCATACGTCCGTAATAACCACTAATTGAGGGTGTTTTTGCTTAATTTTGCGAACACCTTTTTGTACAATTCCATCTTCATCGTATGCACTGCTTGCTAGATCATCTTTATATGCAGGTAAGCCAAATAATAATACTGCCGGTATTCCAAGGCTGACGATTTCATCTAATTCCTCGTCGAGCTTATCTATAGACAAATGATACTGCCCTTTTAAAGCAGAGATTTCTTTTTTTATACCGTTTCCCTCAACTAAAAACAGAGGATAAATAAGATTTTCAATTTGTAAATGAGTTTCTCTCACCATACTACGGATTCCAGGGTTTATCCTTAATCTTCGACCTCTATGAATCATATTATTTCTCCATTAATAAACTCACTAATCCGTCAATAGTATATTTTTTAGCCATTTTAATTGATTTTAGCCCATTTTCTCGTGCCGTATCTAATGTGATTGGGCCAATACAAGCAATTTCTTTATTATCTAATAGATGCAAGTTCTCTCTACCTAATATTTGAATGAAATTTGTCACTGTAGAAGAACTAGCAAAGGTAATTGTATCTACTTTATCAAGAATATCTTTTAATTCTTCAGCTGATCTATTAGGCAGCACTGTTTTGTATAGAGGCACAACATCAACTACAGCACACATTTCTTTTAATTGATCAGGTAATATTTCTCTGGCCACATCAGCTCTTGGTATTAATACTTTATCTCCAGCTTTGATTCTTTCTTTCAATCCTTCAACCAGAGCCTCTGCAACATATTCATGCGGAGTAAAATCAACCTTTAAATAGTAATTTTCAAGAGCCTGCCTAGTTGCTTCACCAATAGCACAAAGTTTAGCCTGTCCAATAGTTCTTATATCTTTATCATTAGACTTTAATTTCTCAAAGAATATTTCAACTCCATTAACACTGGTAAATATTACCCATTGATAATTATTTAAACTGTCAAACATTTGTTTTAACTGACTATCATTATCATTTGACTGAATTTCTATAGTCGGAAACTCTATAGCCCTGCCACCAGCTTCTTCTATTTTTTTCACCAATGCACTTGCCTGATGTCTGGCTCTTGTCACAAGAATTTTTCTGCCAAATAAAGGCTTATTTTCAAACCAATTTAAGGATTCTCTAAGATTTATAACATCTCCAACCACAATAATAGCCGGATAGGTAATATTATCAAGTTTTTGTTCTATATTATCCAGTGTTCCTACAGCAACTTTCTGCTCTGATGTAGTTCCTTTTGATACAACAGCCGCTGGAGTGTCGGAAGATTTACCATATTTCAGTAATTGTGAGCAAATTTTTCCTAGATTGTTCAATCCCATTAAGAAGACCAGAGTTCCTTTTAATTGCGCTAAAGCTTGATAATCAACTGATTCTTCTTCTTTGGTTGGGTCTTCATGCCCAGTAATTACGTGAAATGATGTGCTAATTGCACGGTGAGTAATAGGAATTCCTGCATAAGCAAGAGCTGCTATAGAAGAAGAAATACCCGGTAC